>JAMFST010000691.1 GCA_026225435.1 Labilithrix luteola | reverse complement strand
GGGCGCCGATCTGCACGTCGCCCAGGTGACGGTCGACACGTCGGACATGCCGACCGCCGGCGCCGACACCTCGATCACCGCCAAGTGCGGGCTCGACCCGAGCACCGCGGACATCCGCCGCCCGGCGGTCTCCTGGGACGGGACGATGATCGCCTTCGCGGCGCGCACCAGCGCCACCACGCCGCTGCAGATCTACACCACGGCGATCGACGGCACCGGCTGCGCGCTGCACCCGCTGAACACCACGGCGCTGCCGGCGAACACCAACGGCCTCCTGGTCCACAACTTCGATCCGGCGTTCAGCCCGCCGGACGCGGGGGGCGCCGTGCACCTGCTCTTCGCCTCGACGCGCGGCAACGTCATCTCGCCGTCCCCCTTCGACTACGACGGTCCGCAGCGCACGCCGGCGGATCCGAGCAAGCCGAACGCGAACATCTACGTCTACGAGCCCAACCCGGCGAACCCGGCCACCGACCAGGTGCGCCAGCTCACCTCGCTGCTCGACATGGAGCGCTACCCGTCATTCATGACCGACGGGCGCTTCATCTTCACCACCGAGAAGCGCGAGCCGGGCTTCTACCAGCTGGCCCTGCGCCGCATGAACCTCGACAGCGGCGACTACCACCCGCTCTACGCCCAGCGCAGCAGCATCGGGTACCACGAGGCGACCAGCCCGGTGGAGCTGTCGAACCGCAACTTCGCGGCCCTGTTCCGTGACCCGGGGACGGCGCACGGTGGCGGCTCGATCGCGGTGTTCAACCGCTCGCTCGGCCTCGACTTCGCCAGCACCGATCCGAAGGACTACCTGATCGATCCGACGGTCATCGACCCGAACGCGCCGTCGTCACCCGAGCCGGCGTTCTTCCTCCACTCGCTCTCCATGCCCGACACCGGCTCCTCCGGCGTGCCCGGCGCGAGCACCGCCGGCGTGTACTATTCGCCGGCGGCCATCCCCGGCGCGAAGCTCCTCGTGAGCTACGGCGATGCCACGGACCCGGCGCTCTTCGCCGGCGACTACGACGTCTACGTGCTCGACCCGACGCTCGGCACCAAGACCAAGCTGCTCGGGGCCGCCGGCACCGCGGAGATCGAGGCGGTCGGCGTGTACCCGCGCGCGGTCCGCGCCATCTTCGCCTCCGCGCTCGACGAGCCGAACGGCTTCACCGTGATCCACAGCGGCGCGCCGGAGGCGGACATCGACGTCCTCAGCATGCCGGTGCTCACCTCGCTGGTCTTCCAGAACACCCCCACGGGGCGCCTGCTCGACCCGGGGCTGTCCACGGTCGACGTCTACGAGGAGCTCCCCCCGGCGAGCGGCGTGGTCGACTACGCCAGCGGCGGCACCAACGTCGCCACCGACAGCTTCGGCCAGGTGTACGTGCGCCGCCGCAGCCTCGGCACGACCAACGTGTACAGCGACGGCTCGTCGCACTTCAAGATCCCCGGCGGCGTGCCCATCGTGCTCCACCTGCCGGACACGGACCTGTCGAAGGCGAAGAACCTGCCGCGCTGGCAGCTCGAGGAGATGCAGTTCTCTCCCGGCGAGTACGACCACCAGTCGTTCCCGCCCGCCTTCTTCAACGGCCTCTGCGCCGGCTGCCACGTTGCGACGACCGGTCTGACGACGGACTTCGCGGTGGCGCCGGACCTGCTCACCCAGGCGTCGCAGACGGTCTCGCGCGGGACCCTCCCGGACAACCTCGACCTGGCCCCCGCCCAGCGCGGCGCGGTGACGGGACCGCCGGCGACTCCGTAAGGCCGTTACCAGACGACGAGGTCGTCTCTGTGGACGACCACGTCGGCCGCTTCCTCGCTGGAGCGGCCGCAGACGCGCAAGGCGTCGACGGCGGCGATGCGCGCGAGGCCGCGGCCGACCTCCCTGGCCGGGCCGTCGCCGCTGGCGTCGAGGATGCGCACGGCGTCGCCGGTCTTGAAGTCGCCGCGCACGCCGAGGACGCCGACAGGAAGGATGCTGCTCCCCTCGCGCTTCACGGCGGACACCGCGCCCGCGTCCAGGATCAGGTCACCGCGCGGGCGCAGGGTGAAGGCGATCCAGTGCTTCTTGGCCGACAGGCGCGCCTTGGGCGGGACGAAGACGGTGCCCACGTCCTTGCCGGCGGCGATGTCGACCAGGATGCCCGGGTTGCGCGCGTCGGCGATGACGACGTGCGCGCCGGCCATGGTCGCGCGGCGGGCCGCTTCGAGCTTGCTCGCCATGCCGCCGGTGCCGACCTCGCTGGTGCTCGCGCGCACCCGCGGCAACGCCTCGGTGAGGACGTCGTGCACCTCGGGGACGCGGGCGCCGTTCTCGTCGAGCAGCCCCTCGACGTCGGACAGGAGCACCAGGAGATCGGCGTCGACCAGCGGCGCGACCATCGCCGCGAGCTGGTCGTTGTCGCCGAACTTGATCTCCTCGACGGAGACCGAGTCGTTCTCGTTCAGGATAGGCACGGCGCGCGCGTCGAGCAGCTCGGCCAGCGCCGCGCGCGCGTTGTTCGCCCGGGTGCGGTCGGACAGATCCGCGTGCGTGAGGAGCACCTGGGCGACGGAGATGCCGTGCACGTCGAAGGCGGTCTGGTAGGCGTGCATGAGGAGCGACTGCCCCGCTGCGGCCGCCGCTTGCAGGCGCGCCATCTCCTTGGGGCGGCTCTTGTACCCGAGCTTGCTCGCACCGAGCGCGATGGCTCCGCTGGAGACGACGAGCACCTTGCGCCCCTCGGCGTGCAGGCCGGCGACCGCCGAGGCGAGCCGCGCGTACATCTGTCCATCGCTGGCCAGCGCGCGCGAGCCGATCTTCACCACCAGCCGCCGGGAGTGACCGACGGCCTCGCGAGCTCCGCTCATCGCCGCGAGCCCGGCCCCGCGCTCGTGTTCCGCGGGGGATCGATGGAGGCGACCAGGGCGTCGTCGAAGGCCGACTCGAGGCGAGCGGTGAGCCACTCGGGGAGGCTGGCCATCGCCATGAGGACACCGTCGAGCACCTGGGTGACGCCGTCACGCGTCTCCTCCGGCGCGCGCTCGACGAAGAGCTGGGTGCCGGAAGGGTCGTCGGTGATCGTGCGCAGGTAGGCCTGCTCGATGGCGCGCCGCACCTTGAGCGCCTCGCGCTCGTCGATGCGCACGGTGCGCTCGCGGCGCAGGCCGTCGGCGTAGCGCTGGAAGAGGTGCCCCAGCGCGAAGGTGGCGAGCGCGCCTCGCAGCGGCGGGACCAGCGCCAGCGGTCCGATGCGCCCGAGCACGAAGGTGGCGGCGTAGCGGGCGGCCGAGCGGGCGACGCGACCGACCAGCGGCTTCTTCGCCACCGGCTCGCCATCGACCAGGAGATCGCGCGCCTCGGCCGTCAGCGACAGCCCGTGGCGCGCCGCGATGTCGTGCACCAGGGCACCGCGGACGCGGCGGGCGAGCACCTCGGGAACCCAGGGGAGCGGCACGCTGGCCGCCGCGGCGCCGAGGGCGGTGTACGTCCCCAGCCGGCCACCGGAGAGGGGGCGCGACGAGAGATGCACGGCGCTCCCCGGCGGATAGGACACCTGGGAGCCGGCTGTCGACACCGGCGGATGGCTCGTGGGGGAGACGCGCGGCTCGGCGGACATGGCGCCCGCACCTTAG
>JAMFST010000070.1 GCA_026225435.1 Labilithrix luteola | reverse complement strand
TCCCCGATCGCGACCCGTACGCGGAGCTGCTCCGCGGCACCCGCAGCCTCCCGCGCGAGCAGGCTGCGGTGCGCGAAGGCTGGCTCGCCTCGCTCCCCGTCGACGGGAAGGAAGCGATCCTCTTCGAGCTCGAGGTGCTCCTCAAAGGGCTGGTCTGCTTCGCCAACCCGCGCAACCACCCGCACGTGGAGAGCGCCGCTCGGCCGCCCATCGTCGCGCAGGATTTCCGCGAGCCGCTCGCCTTCGCGCGCGACGGCGTCGGCCGCATCCTCGACCGCTGCCGCCAGCTCCTCGCCGAGCGCGAGCCGAGCTTCGTCTTCCAGCGCTACCTCGAGACCATCCTCCCCGAGGATCGCCAGCGCAGCCGCCTGGTCGCGGGGGCGCGCGAGCAAGGATCCCCCGAGGCGTCGCTGGTGGAGCTGCGTCACGCCATGACGCATGTGCACGAGGTGGCCACCGGCTCGGCGCGCCTTCCGCGGGTCCCCTTCCGGCTCTTCTACTCGCTGCTCTCGCTCGCCCAGCGCGAGGTCGCCCAGTCGGCCTTCTTCAACCCGCTGGTGGCGCTCGAGTTCCGCCCCGAGTTCGATCGCATCCACAACCCGCAGGTCCTCGACCTGATGCGCAAGGTGTCCGGCGAGGACGCGCGGCGGCTGGTGGCGCTATGCTTTCTCTCCCTCTTCCTCAAGCTGCCCTACCTCGATCTCCTCTAGCCTCTCGCGAGCGAAATCTACGCGCGCGCCGGCACCGGGCTCGGTGCCCTGAACGACCGAGCCGGCCCGATGTACCTGATCCTCGCGGTCATCCGCTCCGACGCGCGCGCGCTCACGGTGCACCTGCGCCAGCGCGCCGGCGCCATCCTCGCCGAGGGCTACGAGCGCGCCATCTTCCGCGTCCCCGCCCGCCAGATGGACGAGCGCTACCAGGCGCTCCTGGCCGAGGGGCACCGCCTCTTCGAGATCAAGAGCACCTTCGGCGGCATCGCCGCCAACCTCCGCCTCGAGATCCGGCGCGCCTTCGAGCGCGATCTCCCGCCGCCGGAGATGGCCCCGAGCCACGCGCAGCTGGCGACCGCCGCCAGCCACGTCATCGCCACCATGCGCCCCGCGTTGCAGAACGCCGTCCTCGTCCTCGGTCGCTCGCTCGGCGCGCAGCTCGACGAGCACGGCGTCTTCGACGATCGCCAGGCCCAGAGGGCACTCTCCGAGCGTCTTCGCCGCGACGTGTGGATGTTCGCCCAGATCGTCCGCGCCTTCGCCCACAAGGCGCGCATGACGCCGGGCGGAGACGAGCCGTGGCAGGGCACCTCGTCGCTCCAGTTCGTCCGCGAGTTCCTCGCCTACTTCCAGTCGATGGGCTACCCGCTGCTCCGCGCCGCCGACTACCCGCGCTTCGATCCCTTCCTCAAGGCCATCTCCGCGCTCGAGGAGGACGACCTCGTCGACCCGGCTCGCCTGTCGCGATCGGTCGAGGAGTGCGAGCACTTCCACGAGTACCTCAACGATCTCTTCACCCGCATCGGCCAGCGCGACGAGCTGAGCGACGTGCCGTTCGATCGGCGAAGCGCGGC
>JAMFST010000690.1 GCA_026225435.1 Labilithrix luteola | reverse complement strand
TCGCGCCCGCCTGCGCCTGGAAGAAGACGCCCGCCCCCTGCGCCGCGCCGATGCGCGCGGTCATGTCGCTCTCGAGCGTCGCGCCGGTGAGGCCGGCCTCGAAGAACGACAGATCGGCGGCCGTGCCCACGTGGCCGAGCGCGACGTACAGGGCGGCGCGCGCGGTGGGGTCCTTCTCCAGCGGGAAGCGCGGGGTGAGCGCCTGCTCGACGACCGGGATCAGCTCGGGGCGCGTGCTGTCACCGGCCACGAGCGAGAGCGCGAAGGCGGCCTGGGCGCGCACCGAGGCGGTGGCCGAGGCGAAGCGCGAGACGATCACCGGGATGACGTCCGGACCGCCGATGCGCCCGAGGGCGAGGAGCGCGCGGTTCACCGTGGCCGCGTCGGAGCTCGCCAGCGCCTGCGCGAGGGCCGGGCCGGTGGCGTCGCGCTGGTTCTCCGCGTCGATGATGTTCCACTCGGTGGTGGTGACGTGATCGGCGCTCAGCTCGGAGGCGCTGGAGGAGCCAGTGGACTCGCTGGAGCCGCAGGCGGGGACGGCGATGGACAGCGCCGACGCGGAAAGCGCGGTCAGAAGGGCGGGAGCGAAGCGCATGGAGGGTCTCCGGGGCAAGAAGTCCCACTCTGTAACAAAAGGTGGGATGACTCCTTACCATCGATAACCGCATGCGCAAGCGGCGGAGGCTACTGCGTTCGGTCGATCCCGACCTGAGGCGCGGCGTGGGCGTCCTCGGTGTTGTCCCAGGCGTGCAGCGTGAGCTGGTGATCGCCGAGGTTGGGAATGCTCACGGTCACGCTGCCATCGAAGCCGCCATCGGTCTTCACGGTCCCGGTGGCCGCGACGCCGTCGACGTAGACGATCAGCGTCTTGAGGCACGGCGGTACGCTCATCACGATCTGCGCAGTCGCGCCGACCGCGCCGCCCTCGGCCGGCGAAAGGATGTCCGGGATGGCGTTGCACCCGTCGCCCCACGGTCCGCCGGTATCCACGTCCGGGGCGGCGTCGGTCGGGGCTCCGTCGGAGGCGCCGTCCGGCGGTTCCGACGACGAATCTTGCGCCGGGGTCGCGTCGGCGCTCATCGGTCCGGAATCGAGCAGCGACGCCGGCGGTACACCGCTGTCATCGCCGCCTTCGCCATCCGTGTAGTCGCTGCTCAGCATGCAGCCGCCGAGGACGAACACGGCCATCAGCGCGGTCACGAGGGCAGTTCGGGCTCGAAGCGCTCGCGGCATCACCGCATACGGTACCATTCGAGGGAGCGATGCGCGAAGCCGACCTGTCGACCATCCTGCAGACCCCGTACGTGCCGACGCCGGCGCCGGACGCGACGTGGCGGCTGCGCGTGACGGCGGGTGGCGATGGGACCAGCGCGCCGCACGTGACGCTCGACGGGACTGCCCGGGTGCACGTCGGGCAAAGCCCCACCTGCGAGCTGCAGATCCGCGACCCGGCGCTCTCGCGACGGCACGCCTCGTTCGAGCCGGTGGGGGCGCGGCTGCGGATCACCGATCTCGGGTCGACCAACGGCACCTTCGTGAACGGCATCGCGGTGATGAGCGCGTTCCTTCGCGGCGGGGAGACGGTGCAGGTCGGCTCGACCCTGCTGGCCGTCGAGCGCGGGCCGGCGCCGCAGGGGGTGCGGCTTCCGGAGCGGACGCACTTCGGGCGGGTCGTCGGCTGGAGCCGGGAGATGCGCCGGCTGTACGCCGTGTGCGAGCGGCTGGCGGCGACGAACGTGCCGGTGATCATCGAAGGGGAGACCGGGACTGGCAAGGAGGCGCTGGCCGAGGCGCTCCACGAGTCGAGCCCGCGGGCGGCGGCGCCGTTCGTGGTGTTCGACTGCACCGCGGTCGCGCCCAGCCTGGTCGAGTCCGAGCTGTTCGGGCACGAGCGGGGCGCCTTCACCGGCGCGACGGCGACGCGACGAGGCGTCTTCGAGCAGGCGCAGGGCGGCACCTTGCTCATCGACGAGATCGGCGATCTCGAGGCGTCGCTGCAACCGAAGCTGCTCCGCGTGCTCGAGCGCGGCGAGGTGCGCCGCGTCGGCGGGGATCGTTCGATCCCGCTCGACGTGCGGGTGCTGGCGGCCACGCGGCGCGATCTCGATCACGAGGTGCAGGCGGGGCGCTTCCGCGACGACCTGTTCCATCGCCTGGCCGTCGCGCGGGTGGAGCTGCCGGCGCTGCGCGAGCGCAAGGGGGACGTGGCGCTGCTCGCCCGGCACTTCGCCGCGCAGCAGCAGAAGCAGAACGGCGCGGATCCGCGGCTGGTGACCGACGAGGTGCTGGCGCGCTGGGAAGATTCGGCCTGGCCGGGGAACGTGCGCGAGCTGCGCAACGCGGTGGCGCGACTGCTGGCGCTGGGGGATCTCGCCGGGGCGTCGGGACCGGAGAGGAAGCGCGAGACGATGGCCCCCGCCGCGCCGGCGTCGGGGAAAGGTGACTACCTGGCGACGGTCCTCGCGCAGAAGCTCCCGCTGCCGGAGGCGCGCAAGCGGGTGGCCGACGAGCTGGAACGCCGGTACCTCGAGGA
>JAMFST010000689.1 GCA_026225435.1 Labilithrix luteola | reverse complement strand
CGTGCTCGGCGGCGAGTACCGCCTGCTCCCCAACACCGCGGGCTGCGCGACGGTGAAGGACGCCGTCCTGACCGCGGAGCTGGGGCGCGAGGCGCTCGGCACGAACTGGGTGAAGCTCGAGATCATCGGCGACCGCGAGACGCTCTATCCGGACGTGGAGCAGCTCGTCCTCGGCACGACCGAGCTGGTGAAGAAGGGGTTCGTCGTCCTGCCGTACTGCAATGACGACCTCGTCACGTGCCTGAAGCTGGCCGACGCGGGCGCGGCCGCGGTGATGCCGCTCGGCTCGCCCATCGGATCGGGGCGCGGAATCGCCAACCCGCTCGCCATCGAGCTGATCTGCCGGCGCTCGTCGGTCCCGGTGATCCTCGATGCCGGCATCGGCACCGCCTCCGACGCCACGCAGGCGCTGGAGCTCGGCTGCTCGGCGGTCCTGCTCAACACCGCCGTCGCCAAGGCGCGTGACCCTCGCCGCATGGCCGCTGCCATGCGCGCCGCCGTGGAGGCCGGGTGGCTCGCGCGGGGCGCCGGTCGCATCCCCGAGCGCACCCACGCCGAGGCCTCGAGCCCGCAGTTCGGGCTCATCGGCTCGTGAAGGCAACGGGGAGCGGGTCCCCGTCTTTGCGTCATCCGGCGGACGATGCGAACATCGCTTTCGCCCATGCTGGCTGTCCCGCCTCGCCACGAGATCCGGCGCGCTCCCCTGCGCACGGCGCGGCTCGTCCTCACGCCGGTGGACGCCGGTGACGCCGCCGAGCTGTGGGTGGCGACCGACTCGTCGCGCAACGAGCTCGAGCCGTGGCTCGCCTGGGTGCCGTTCAACGTGGATGCGGACGCCAGCTACCGGTACGCCGAGGCGAGCGCCGCCGACTGGGATCACGTGCGCGCCTGCCGCTTCACCATGCGCGAGCGCGTGACCGGCCGGGTGGTCGGGGTCATCGGCCTCGAGGCCTTCGCCCACCTGCACCGGAGCGCCGAGCTCGGCTACTGGCTGCGCACCGACGCCACCGGCAACGGGTACATGACCGAGGCGGGGCAGGCGGTGCTCGACTGGGCCTTCGGTCCGCTCGACGCGCACCGCATCCGCATCGCCGCGGCGACCGACAACGAGCCGTCACTGCGGGTCATCGCCCGGCTCGACTTCCGCTACGAGGGGATCGCGCGGCAAGCCGAGCGCTGCGCCGGCCGCTGGCTCGACCACCGCGTCTTCTCGCTGCTCACCACCGACAACCGTAACCGCGCTACGCGCTGAATCGCCGTTACACCTGCGCGCGGCCGTCGCGGAAGCCGTCGACGAGCGCGCGTACCCGGCCGAGCCCCGCGCAGCTGCGGGCGCCGTACCAGCACAGGTCCTTGCCGCTGGTGCGGAGGATCGCGCTGTTCTTCGCCGCGGGGATGGGGAGCGCGGAGAAGACCGCGGCGTCCGCCTCGCTGAAGGGGTGCGGCTCGTCGGGCAGCAGCACCAGCTCGGGGGCGCGCTCGGTCACCTCGCCCATCGTCACGCGCGGGTAGCGGGTGTCGCGCTCGCCGCCGTCCTTGTCGAAGCTCGCCGCCACCTTCGGCGCCACCTTCCCCAGGTCGGCCGCCAGCGGGTACAGGCGCGTGCGCTCCGCGAAGACGTTCTCCGCGCCGGCCATGGCGAGCATGTCGCTGATGAACGTCTCGCCGTTGAGCGTCATCAGCGGCTCCATCCAGATGGGACAGAAGGCGCGGACGGTGCGCTGCGCTCCGTGCGCCCGCCGCGCATCGCTGAGCGCGTGGTACCCCTGCGCCACCAGCGCGCGCGCCGTCTCGTCCTTCTCCAGGCCGAGCATCCGCACGATCTTGGCCAGGTGGGCGATCCCCTCGTCGACCGTCTGGGGAAAGCTGACGTAGACGCGAAAGCCGCTCTGGGCGAGCGCCTCGAGATCGCGCCGCGTGTTCTCCTCCTGATTGGCGAGGATCAGATCCGGCTCGAGGCCGCGGATGACGTCGAGGTCGGGGTTCTTCGTGCCGCCGACGACGGTGACCTGGTCCCAGCGGGCGCGCAGCTCGTCGTAGGCGCGGCGGCCTTCGGGGGTGACGTCGTCCTCGTCGGTGGGCAGCTCGCAGTACGACGTGCGCCCCACCAGGGTCACGCCTGCGCCCAGCCGCGCCACGCTGTACGTGTCGCTGGGGACGAGAGAGACGACGCGCGCCGGCGCGGTGCCGAAGAGGAGCTCGCGGTTGCGGTCGTCACGCACTCTGTTGATCATGAGGGGGCGTTCTACCTCGTCACTCGCTGTTGTCGTCCTTTTCCTCGTTCCAGCGCGGGATGTGCGGCGGAGCGGCGCCGCCGTCGGCGTACGGGCCGAGCTCGACGGCGCAGCGCGCCCAGGTGCTGTCCGCGGCGCACTGCTCGGCCGTGCTCTTGGCGACGCAGGCGAGGATGGTCGCCCCCTCGTGCTCGACGAGGCGGTCGAGGACGAAGCGGCACCCGCGCTCGCAGCTGTCGGGGGCGCACCTCGGCGCCTTGTCGATGCAGCGCGAGGTGCAGCGCGCCTCGGCGCCGGGGGTGGCGTTGGTCGGCTGACACGCCGGGACGAGCGCCAGCAGAGCGAGCACGCAGGCAACTGCCGCCGCGAACGTCTTCAGCGGAGCGCCATCAGCGAGACGGTGGTCCATCCGCCCTTCTGTACATGAAGGATCTCGTGGCGGACAACGCCGCGCACGCGCAGATCGATGGGATGGTCGCCGACCGGCAGGCGGAAGCGGGCCACGGCGACGCGCGCCGGCAAGGTCTCCCAGCTCCGCGTGTCCGGCGTGTCGAGGGCGGTCAAGGTGGCCTGCGCCCCGAGCGAGGCGAGCACACCGACCACGCCGTTGCCGCCCGCCTTCTGGATCCCCTCGCCCACGGCGACGCGGGCGATGAGGCGGGTGATGGCCGAGAGGATGATCTTCCCCTCGATCTTCTTCCACTCCTCACGCACCTGGGTGGTCACGTCGACCGCCTCGGTGAGCTGGACGAAGCTGCCGTCGACGGCGACCTCGGGGAGCGCGTAGCCGCCGTGCTCCGGGCCGAGCGACGGGTAGTTCACCCAGGTGACCAGCCCTTGCGCGGCGAGGCGGTTGGCGGCGGCGGCCTTGCCCGGCTCGATGTCGCCGGCGACGAGCGTGAGCGCCAGGCCGATGGGGACGCGGTTGGGGATCTTCGTCGGGACGCGGCCGTAGCCGACGACCACGAGCACGTCGCCGGTGTCGCCGCCGCCGCCACCACCTGCAGCCGCGCCGCCGATGACGTCGTTGAAGACAGGAGCCGCGGGCGCGCCGGGCGGACCGCCACTGGCGAGATCGCGCAGGCGCGGCGTGGAGTAGCTGCTCTGCCCCATGAGCGTGCGCAGCGGGCCGCGCAGCCAGGGATAGGGCGCGAAGCCGACCGCCTCGTCGTACCAGTGGAGCGCCTCGCTGGCGTCGCCGCTCTTCTCGAAGGTGAAGCCGGCGAGCAGGCCGCCGAGTCCGAGGATGGCGTTGTCCCCCTCGTGCAGCGAGTCGGTGAAGTAGCGCTGCAGCACGGCGAGCCGGCGCGCCTCGATCTTGGCGCCATTGAGGTCGCCGAGCTCGAGGTAGTTGATCATGTTCAGCGTGTTGATCAGCAGCTTCTCGTAAGGCGGCGCCCGGTACTTCCCCGACGAGCCGCTGAAGACGTACTCGCCGATGCTGTCGCCGGCGTTGTGCGCGAGATCGAGCATGTCGATCGCCTTGTCGGCCGCCTGGAAGTCCTGCTGCGAGAGCTGCCAGCGCTTGACGCTCTGCTGGATGCTTCCGCGGTCGAGGACGATGAGCGCGTCGTCCCCCTCGACCTTGGCCGGCAGCTCGCTCGGCTGCGCGACCCCGAGCTCGTGGTTCAGCGAGGCGATGGCCGCCTCCGGGTGCCCCTCGTCGAGCGCCGTACGCGCGCCGAACGTCCGCGCCTCGTGCCCGGCACAGCCGGTGAGCAAACAGAATGCGGCGACAGCGCCGAGCGTCGCCAGGACACCGGGCAGGGTCAGCGAACCACGAGACGGATCGTTCATCGGAGGCTCAGTGAACCAGCTTCGTGACGTACGCGCGGTTCTGCCAGCGGATGGCGCTGGTCGCGGTCTCGATGACCTGCAGGTAGAACATGTACTGCACGCGGCGGGCGTCGTCGGTGCGCTCGTCGGAGGCCGAGACCTTGCCGGTGACGAAGTACTTCACGCCGAGCTGCTTGCCGTACTGGGCGACGTGGGCCGGGTTGAAGGCCGGGTGCTGCTGCCCCTCGACCTCGGCGATCATCGCCGCCTGGCGGCCGTGATCGACGACGACGACGGTGTTGGAGTCGACCAGCCAGGTCTCCGCCTCGGAGAGGGTCGCGTCGAGCATCGAGTCGATGTGCTGATCGGTGCCGTTCTCGAAGGGGAAGACGGCGACCGTGTCCTGCGCGTGGTCCTGGCGCCACTGGTCCATGATCGGCGCGACGCGCAGCTTGTCGAGGTTCTCCTTGAGCATCCGCTGGATGTCGTCCTTGTCGAGCCCAGTCGACATCGCGGCATTGTCGATCGACGGATCGTCGGACCCGCGGACGTACGTGGGGCCGCAACCGGCGGAGGAAAGAGCGGCGCCGGCCGTCAAGACGGTGAGCGCGAGGGACGCGAGGGCTTTCATGGAGGCGACAGCATGCAACGAAAGCACCAGCCCGCTCAACCGCGGCCGCTGCGCGCCCCGGAAAGAGCGGAGAAGCCGCCACGAATGAGCTAGCGCGTCGCCTCGGCCTGTCGCAGCGCGGTGTCCACGGCGGGACCATCTTGCGCCCCCTCGACGCGGTGGGCGCCGATGTACAAAAGCGGGAGGCCGCGTCCACCGACGGATTTGAAGGCGGCGGCGTCTTCCGCGAGGCGCGCGTCGGTCGTCGCGTCGGTCAGGCAGCTCGTGAAGGCCGCGGCATCGAGCCCCACCTCCTTGGCCGCGGTCACGATGTTCTCCTGGACGAGCTCGTCCTCCGGCATGCTGAAGAGGCGCTCGACCAGGGCGTCGGCTGGCGGGCCGGGTGCTGCAGTAGCACCCGGCATGGCCTCATGAGAATCGGCCGGCCCGTTGCCACTGAGCTTCTCGCCGCACACCTCGGCCCGGGCAGCGATGTCGGCGTGGATGTGAATGCGCGTCAACGGCATGTTCTTGCGCACCACCCGGACGCGGTCGTGGTCGCGCGCGATGAGCGGGCTGAGGGTGGCGTGCATCATGCGGCAGTAGGGGCACTGGAAATCGACGAAGTCGACGATGGTGACCTTGCCGGTCGGCGTCGCTTCCATCTCCTTCAAGATCGCGTCGGGCACGTGCGGCTTGCGGAAGTGGCCGACCAGCGCGGGGGCGAGCGCTCCCAGGACGAGCAGCGCGCCGGCACCGACGCGCGAGCCAAACAGCGGCATGATGTCCAGCTTGCTCGCGATGCGCAGCCGGATCGCCGCGAGGAACGGCAGCAGCACCATGACCGTGTCGAAGGTCATGCAGTAGACGCAGTACACGCCCATCCGCGCCTGCACGGAGACGAGGTACGCGGCGACGAGCGCGCCGAAGCTGCTGACCAGGAGCGTGACCGCCGGCGCCCAGCTCGCCGCCGAGAGCAAGCTGAGCCCGATGATCGCCATCCCGAAGAGGCCGATCGCCGGTGTGGGCACGCCGTAGACGTGCGCGAACATCGTCTGCTTCACCGCCCCGCAACCGCCGCCTTCCTCGCAGAAGACCGGCGCAGGCTTCAGGTAGTCGACGAAGAGCGCGGCGCTGGCCACGAGCGCGGCGAGCACGAGCAGGACCATGACGATCCACAGCAGGCGCGCGGGCAGGGAACGGGGCGGCACGGACACGGAGCGTAGCAGGAGACCGCGCTATTCCGGCGAGCGCGCCGCCAATTCGCGCCCATGTCTGGAAACGGCCAGACGCGCGCCCCAGGCGGGCTTACGAAGGGTGGATGACGAGCGTGGAGACGACCGATCCCGTCGACCGGCTCGATCGGCTCGATCCGTTGCGCTGCTACCGCGCCCTCTGCGCGCGAGACCGGCGCTTCGACGGCGTCTTCTTCGTCGGAGTGAAGACCACGGGGATCTACTGCCGGCCGATCTGTCCGGTGAAGGTGCCTGGCGCGGCGCGCTGCACCTTCTACAAGCACGCGGCGCTGGCCGAGGCGGCGGGGTATCGCGCGTGCCTTCGCTGCCGTCCCGAGCTCGCACCGGGGCACGCTCCGGTGGATGCGCGCGCGCGGCTGGCGGCGCGGGTGATGCGCGAGCTCGACGGCGGCGCGATCGATGGTGACGGCGCCACGCTGGAGCAGCTGGCGCAGCGCTGCGGGGTGACGTCGCGCCACCTGCGCCGGAGCTTCGAGGCGGAGATCGGCGTCTCGCCGGTGGCCTATGCGCAGACGCGACGTCTGGCGCTCGCCAAGCAGCTGCTGCAGGACACCGAGCTGCCGCTGGCGCAGGTGGCCTTCGCCGCGGGCTTCGGCAGCGTGCGGCGCTTCAACGCGGCGTTCGCCGCGTACTGCGGGCGGCCCCCGTCGAGCATCCGCCGCGGAAAGAGCGGCGGCACCAGCGCCGGCGGCGAGGAGCAGCTGTGCATCCGGCTCGATCTGCGCCCGCCGTACGACTGGGAGCACCTGCTCGCCTTCCTCGAGTCGCACGCCATCCCCGGCGTCGATCGGGTGATCGACGGCCGCTACCAGCACACGGTTTCCATCGGTGCCGCGCCCGGCACCCGCGCGGACGGCGTGGTGACCGTGTCGCGCGAGAGCGAGACGCGGCTGGCGGTCAGCTTGCCGCGCGCGCTGGCACTGGCGGGAGAGGTCACGGGCCTGACGCGGCGGCTGCGGGCGCTCTTCG
>JAMFST010000688.1 GCA_026225435.1 Labilithrix luteola | reverse complement strand
GCCTCCGGCTTCCCGTCGAACAGCTCCTCGACCACCTTGCGGTAGAACGGACGGAGGAAGGCGTAACCGTCGTCCGAGTTGGTGAGGATGACGCCGCCGACCCCGTACTCCGGGAGCCAGAACATGTCGCTCTTGTAGCCGAGCAGACTGCCGCCGTGATGGATCAGGGTGATGCCCCACTCGGTGGTCACCTCGAGCCCCATGCCGTAGGTCGCGTCTTCGCCGATCTCCACGTTGGGCTTGCGGCGCTGCATCAAGCTCGCCTCGGAGACGAGTCGCTTTCCGTCCGGCAGCACGCCCTTCGCCAGCTCGAGCTGCACGTAGCGCGTCATGTCGCGCACGTTCGACCACGCACCGCCCGCAGGCCGCACTGGGATGAACGAGTAGTTCAGATCCATCGATCCCGCGGCCAGGTGGCCGTCGATGTCGTGCGAGTACGGCGAGGCGTGGTCACTCGCCAGGGCGCGCTTCATGTCGAAGGTCGTCGAGGTCATACCGAGCGGTCCGAAGACTCGCTTCTGCATCATCTTGTCGTAGCCTGCGCCGAGCTCCATCGTCGGGTAGTCGGCGTGCGCGCCGATGTAGCCGGCGGCGGCAGCCATGAGGTTGGAGTACTGGAACACCTCGCCGAACTTGCTCGTCGGCTGGAAGGTACCGAGCGTGGTCATCGCCGTCTCGGGCGTCGACTTGGCGAACTCGAAGATCGTCTCGAGATCCTGCCGCGGCATCCCGGTGCACGCACAGACCAGGTGGCGCATGAGAACCGAGGCGGTCGTCTCGGCATTGCCCAGCTTGAAGTCGGGCCACACCTTCGTCGCCGGCGTCTCCCAGGTGAATTTGCCGTCATCGACCTCCTCGGCCAGCGCCAGGGTGGTCAGCGCCTTGGTGTTGGACGCGATGAGGAAGAGCGTCTTGTCGTCCACCGGCGTCTTCTTCGCGACGTCCCTCAGGCCGAAGCCCTTCGACAGGATGACTTTCCCGTCCTGCACCAGGGACAGCGCGAAGCCGGGCACCTCGGCCTTCTCCCGTGCGCCGTCGAGCAGATCGGTGATCCGCTTGATGCGCTCGGCGTCGAGGGGGTGCGCCGTCTTGCCCTTGAACGATTCACGCGAGTAGCCCGCGGGGCGAAGGCTCTGGAGCAGCATGCCGATCTGGCCGCCGCGTCGCTCGCCCCCCTGCTCACTTCCGTCGAGGAGGACCACGGTGAAGCCGTCACCGTGCTTGCTCGCGATCGCCGAGATCATGCGCCGCTCGTTCGGCGAGACCTCGTAGTCGCTGAGCCGGCGCGCTTCCCAGCCGCGGCGCGGCGGGCGGTCGTGGGCGAGCTTGAGCTTCCAGCCAAACTTGGGCTCGAGGACGGCCCAGGCGCGCCGGGTCGCCTCGTCGGCGTCGGCCCCCTTCACATCGACGATGGCGATCTTGAAGTCGTGCTCGGGCCCCTCGAGGATCCGCGCGTTCTCCGTCTCGGCGTAGCTCCACGCAGCAGGCACGGTGAAGGTGCTGCCGAAGGCGCTCGTCTTCGGTGTATCGGAGTCCATCACCTTCGGGGCGGTCACCACCGGTGCGGCAGCGGCCGGCCCGGTCGTGTCCACTGGCGGCGGCGCTGAAGCGGCCGTCGCGGGGGGCGCCGAGCCACCGCAGGCGATCACGTTCGCCAGCAGGACAGGGGCCATGATTCCGAGGGACGCCGCTCCGTACAGTCGCTTTCGCATGAGCCGAACTTCTATCACTTCTCGGTGAAGACGTACTCGTGCTGCGCGTCGCGGATGGTCAGCGTGCGCTTGCCGTCCTTCTCGCCGACGACGAGGGGGACGCCGTCCTCGCCGGGCGTGATCGTCACCATGGAGCAGGTGCCGTCGTCGTTCTTGCGCGTGGCGGTGCGGGAGCGTGATTCGCCGAAGTCGAAGACGACGTCGCCGTTCTTCGCGTCGCGGACGATCTTGATCTCGCCGAGGCTCTCGCTGCCGTAGCGGCCGGCGAGCTTCGCGGTGATGGCCGGGTCGGGCGGGACCGTGAGGTGCGCGCGCTCCTCGTGGATGCCCGTGTTCATCAGCGTCAAGAGGCCGTCCAGATCGCCCGCGGCCTCCGGCTTCCCGTCGAACATCTCCTCGAGCACCTTGCGGTAGAAGGGGCGGAGGAAGTTGTAGCCGTCGTCCGAGTTGGTCAGGAGCACGCCGCCGACGCCGTACTCCGGCAGCCAGAACATGTCGCTCTTGTAGCCAAAGAGGCTGCCGCCGTGATGCACGATGGTGATGCCGTACTCGGTGCTGGTCATCAGGCCCATGCCGTACGTGCCGAACTCGCCGAGCTTCACGTTCGGCTTCTGCCGCTCGAGCAGGTTCTTCTCCGAGACCAGCCGCTTGCCATCGGGCAACACGCCACGCGCCAGCTCGAGCTGCACGTAGCGGGTGAGGTCGCGCACGCTCGACCACGCGCCGCCGGCCGGCCGCGCGGCCACGAGCGATCCGTTGAGCGCCATCGACACCGGCGCCACCTTGCCGTCGATGTCGTGCGCATACGGCGACGCGTGATCGGCGGCCAGCATGCGCTTCATGTCGAACGTCGTCGACGTCATGCCGAGGGGTCCGAAGACCCTCTTCTGCATCATCTTGTCGTAGCCCGCGCCGAGCTCCATCTTCGGCGAGTCGGCGTACGCGCCGATGTAGCCGGCGGCTGCAGCCATCAGGTTCGAGTACTGGAACACCTCCCCGAACTTGGTCGTCGGCTGGAAGGTGCCGAGCGTGGCCATGGTGCTCGCCGGCGTCGCCTTGCCGAACTCGAGGATCATCTCGAGGTCCTGCCGCGGCAGCCCGGTGCAAGCGCAGACGAGGTGGCGCATCAGCACCGAGGCCGTCGTCTCCGGATTCCCCAGCTTGAACTCGGGGTACACCTTGGTGGCCGGCGTCTCCCAGGTGAACTCGCCGTCGTCGACCTCCTCGGCGAGGGCCAGCGTGGTCAGCGCCTTGGTATTGGAGGCGATGGCGAACAGCGTCTTGTCGTCGACCTTGCCGGGCTTGCCGAGCTCCTTCACTCCGAAGCCTTGCGAGAGGACGACTTTGCCGTCTTGCACCAGCGACATGGCGAAGCCCGGCACATTGGCCTTCTCGCGCGCGCCGTCGAAGAGATCGGTGATGCGCTTGATGCGCTCGGCGTCGAGCTTGTGCGCCGTCTTGCCCTGGAACGACTCGCGGCTGAAGCCAGCAGGGCGCAGGCTCTCGGCGACCTGACCGATCTGGCCGCCGCGCCGCTCCTCGGCCTGCTCGCTGCCGTCGTAGAGGGCCACGGTGAAGCTGTCGCCGTGCCGCAGCGCGATGGCGGAGATCGATCGGCGCTCGTTGGGCGAGGTCTCGTAGGCGCTCAGGCGGCGCGCATCCCAGCCGCGCCGCGGCGGCCGGTCCTGGGCGATCTTCAGCTGCTTTTCGTTGATCACCTTGATCAGCGAGGCGGCCGAGACCACGCCGGCATAGCGCATATTTTCGGTAAGGATGACGCAGGCGCTGTTTTCCATATTGGCAAACAGGCTCATCAACTCCTCCGCCTCGGCATCCAGGCCGACGATCGGGGCGCGGTCGACGAAATGCGAGATCGAGCGCTCATAAAGCTTGTTCTTCAACAGGTCGCGGCCGAAGGGCTGATAGATATATTCCTTCAGGTGGTATTCGTTGATGACGCCGCGCGGTTCGCCATTGGCGTTGAGGACCGGGAAAAACGCCTGACGCGGATTGCGGCGGAACAGTTCGAACACCGTATCG
>JAMFST010000687.1 GCA_026225435.1 Labilithrix luteola | reverse complement strand
GCCTGAGCCGGATATTGCGGGGACGGGTGGGTCTTGAGGACGGGCGCAGTCGCCTCCTGCGCCTCGGCCGGCAGGCTGCCGCCGGTGGGATCCTGCGCGTAACCGGGGGTCGCCACGAGCCCCACGGCGAGACCCGCGAAACCGGCCAGGGCCCTGGCCGTAGTGAAGAGTCGATTCATGCGTCGTTCCGGGAGGCGTGCCACGATCTAGCTGAGGCGTGCTCCCGGGTAACACAAGTCTTCACGTTCGTGGCACCATTGTTTGCAGATTGCTTCGCCGCGGGCACCCTCGCTCGCGAGCGAGTACACCTCTCTCCGGACCTGCTCTCTTGACCGCACGCGCCTCGTCCCTCTCACCGCTCGCCATCGCCGCGCTGCTGGCGTCTCTCGCGGCGCACGCCAGCGTTGCGATGTACATGGTGAACCACGAGGCCAGCGCGCCCACCGCGTCCGCGGCCGACGTCAGCGCGGCCAGCATCGACGTGGAGACGGTCGCCATCGCCGAGCCGGCGCAGCCCGAGGTCCCCGCGCACGTGGAGCCGCCGCCCGCCGAGGCGCCGCCGGCGGCCAATCATGTGCAGAGTGCAACCACGCGTCCGGCGCCGGCTTCCGTCCCGGTGACGGCCGCTGCCCCTGTCACGGCTGCGCCGCCGGTGCCAGCGGCCGCTGCCGCCGCCGCGTTGGCCGCCCAGGGGGACGACTCCCCCCACTTCGCCATGGTCCTCGGCGCCGGTTCGGCGGCCCCCGGTGGCCTGACCCGCGCCGGAGGGGGCGCCGCGCCAGGATCGGCGCCGCCGCCTGCCGCCTCCGAGGGCCCCTTCTCCGCCGACGGCGTCGACAAGCTCGCCCACCTCGAGTCCGGGCCGGCGCCCGCCTATCCGTCCGACGCGCGCGATGACGGCGTCGAGGCGGACGTCCCGCTGGACATCGTGGTCGACGAGAACGGGCGCGTCACCGACGTGCGCCCGACCCGCCACCTCGGCTACGGCCTCGACGAATCGGCCGCGGCGGCCATCCGCGGCTACCGCTTCTCCCCCGCGATGCGCGGCGGCCGGCCGGTGAAGGTGCGCATGCGCTGGACCGTCGTGTTCCGTCTCAGCTGACGCCGCGCGGTCCTAAGGTCGCGGCGCAAGCGGCCGTAGGTGAGGCATGCCCGCAGCCGCGCTGGTGCCGGAACCGGCGAACTCGTGCGTTCTCACCGGCCGCCTCCTCCTGATCCGCGCCGACGCGGGCTATCGGCGTGTCGAACAGGTCGCAGAGATGGAGGAGCAGGTCACGCGGGCGTTGCTCTCGCTCCCGGCCGGCGACCAGTGCGTCGTGGCGGCCGACTGGAGACGCGTGCAGGTCATGTCTCCGGAAGCCACGGCCGCGGTTCACGCGATGATGTTCAAGGTCCGCGCCCGGATCGTGCGGAGCGCGATCCTCACGTTCAAGGAGACGGCCACCGCCAACCTGCAGGCCAACCGTCTCATGAAGGGGATGCAGCACGCAGACGAGCGGCGCGGCTTTGCCGAGCCAAGCGCCATGTGCGCATGGCTCGCCGAGAAGCTCTCCGCGGCGGACGCCTGCAGCCTCCGCCGCTTCCTCGATCTCCCGGAGAGCGGCGCTTTCTAGCCTCAGAGCGGTCTCAGTCGGCGAGGTTCCCCATCCCGATCGCCGTCAGCAGCTGGCGCTGCACCTGGGCGTGCGCCTCGTTCAGCTGACCGGCGAACGGGCTCTTCGAGGCGTCGACGACGACGCGCGCCGGCCGCTCCCCTTGCGGCGTCTCCACCAGCTTGACGATGGCGTCGGCCACCTCGCGCGGATCCGCTGCGTCGGGCGAGGTCTTCATCGCCCGGGCGCGCTCGCCGAAGCTGGCGAGCGCGCCGGCGAGCGGACCGTAGCCCTGGGCGCGCGCTTGATCGGCGCCGAGGGAATCGCCCGAGCCGAGCTCGGTCGGGTACGCGCCCGGCTGCACGATCGACACTTCGACGCCCGTCGGCTTCAGATCGTAGCGGTACGTCTCGGCGAGCGCCTCGACGGCCCACTTGGTGGAGGCGTACAGCCCGACCACCGGCATGAGCCAGCGGCCGAGCGAGCTCGAGACGTGGACGAGGAGCCCGCTCTTGCGCTCGCGCATGCCGGGGAGCACCGCGCGGTTCACCCGCTGCATGCCGATGACGTTGGTGTCGTAGAGCGCGAGGAGTTGCGCCGCGGTGATCGTCTCGGAGAGGCCGACGACGGCTCGCCCGGCGTTGTTGATGACGGCGTCGAGGTGGCCGGCCGAGCGCAAGGCCGCGGCCACGGCCGCGTCGACCGAGGCGTCGCTGGTGACGTCGAGATCGAGGACCTCGATCCCCTTGGTGGCGCGGAGGGCGGCGGCGCGCTCGCTGTTCTTGCCGTCGGGCTCGCGCATGGTGGCGAACACCCGGTGGCCACGCTGGGCCAGCGCGAGGGCGGTGAGAGAGCCGAAGCCAGTGCTGCTGCCGGTGATGAGGACGTTCATGACCGACAGCTTGCGGCCGGCGGTTCCTCGTCACAACGCACGTATCGGTACTTCACTCGTGCGAGGATGCACGAATGATGGACGAACCCGATCTGGTCGTGCTGGCCCGCGTGATCGACCGTGGCTCCTTCGCGCGGGCGGCGGCGGAGCTCAATGTACCGCCGTCGACGCTCTCGCGCCGGGTCGCCGCGCTGGAGAAGCGGCTGGGCGTGCGCGCCCTCGAGCGGACCACCCGCCGCCTGCGGGCGACCGAGATCGGTGAGCTGCTGGCGGCCAATGGCCGCCGCGTGCGTGCGGAGCTGGAGGACGCCGACCGAGTGGTGGCCGATCATCGTTCGACGCCGCGCGGCCTCTTGCGTATCGCCCTGCCGACGCCGGCGACGGACTTCGTCGGTCCGATCTTCGCCGACATGTTCGCTCGCTACCCCGAGCTGCGCTGCGAGATCGCCGTCACCGACGCGCCGCTCGATCTGCTCGCCGACGGCTTCGACGCCGCGCTCTACGGCGGCACGGTTCGCAGCGCCGGCACCTACGGCGTCCTGCGCGTCGGTCACGTCGCGCCGGTGCTCGCCGCCTCGCCGCGCTACCTCGAACGCGCGCCGGCCATCCGCCACCTGCGCGATCTGGAGGATCCGGCGCACACGATCATCGCCCGCTCGCGGCGTCCGAAGTGGGACTTCGTGCACACCAAGACCGGCAAGACGGTGACCATCTCTCCGGCGCCGCCGCGGGCGCTCGTCACGGCGAAGCTGCTCTCGGCCGAGCTGGTCATCGCCGGGATCGGCCTGGCGTTCGTTCCGCTCACCGCCGCGCGCGCGCACCCCGAGCTGCGCATCCTCGAGCCCAATGGCTATCGCCCGGAGGGGGGCGTCTTCTCGCTGGTCACGCCGAGCGCCCGCACGTCGGCGCCGAAGGTGCGCGCCTTCGTCGATGCGATGAAGGTGTTCGTGGCCGCGCGCCCCGACTTGTTCATCTAGCCTTCGCACGCATGGAGCTCCTCACCGTCCGCACCGACCTCCTCGACCTCGCCTGCGAAGCGCACGGGCCCGCCGGTGGCCCGGTGGTCGTCCTGCTGCACGGTTTTCCCTACGATCCGCGCTGCTACGACGAGGTCGCGCCCCCGCTCGCCGCCGACGGATGCCGCGTTCTCGTGCCCTACCTGCGCGGCTACGGCGCCACGCGCTTCCTCTCCGCAGCGACGCCACGCTCCGGCGAGCAAGCCGCGCTCGGTCTCGATCTGCTCCAGCTCCTCGACGCGCTCCGCATCCCGCGCGCGCTGCTCGCCGGGTACGACTGGGGTGGCCGCGCGGCCTGCGTGGTGTCGGCGCTGTGGCCGGAGCGCGTGCGCGGTCTGGTGAGCTGCAGCGGCTACAACATCCAGGACATCGCTGGCTCGGTGAAGCCGGCCGCGCCGGAGCAAGAGCACCGCCTCTGGTACCAGTACTACCTCAACACCGAGCGAGGCCGCGCCGGGCTCACCGCGGATCGCCGCGCCTTCGCCCGCCTGCTGTGGACGCTCTGGTCACCGGCGTGGAGCTTCGACGACGCCACCTTCGAGCGCACCGCGGCCTCCTTCGACAACCCGGACTTCGTCGACGTGGTGGTCCACTCGTACCGCCACCGCTTCGGCTACGTGGCCGGCGATCCGGCGCTGCTCGATCTCGAAGCGCGCTTGCAGGCGCAGCCGGAGATCACGGTGCCGGCGATCAACCTCGAAGGCGACGCCGACGGCATCTCTCCGATCTCGCTCACCGAGGACGGCGACGCAAAGCACTTCCGCGGCCCCTACGAGCGGCGCGTGCTCTCGCGCGTCGGCCACGACGTGCCGCAAGAGGCGCCGCTCGCGACCCTCACGGCGATCCGCGATCTGCTGAAGGCGACCGCTCGCTGATGCCCTTCACCGAGTCGTAGACGACGAGCGACGACGCCCGAGCGGGCTCGCGCCGCTGGAGCCACGACGCGTCGTGCAGCTCCAGATCGACGGCACAGACGATGATCGGTCGCCGGCGCGCGACCTCCGCGATCCGGCCGAGAACGGCGGTGAGCATGGCGCCGTTGAACGGGGCGTAGAGGAAGAAGATCGAGCCATCGAGCGCGATCTCGGCGGCGTTCGCGCACACGAAGCCGACACCGGTGAGACCGAGCGCGGCGGACCGTTCCTGCGCGCTGCGCACGAGCGGGTCCTGGATCTCCACTCCGAGAGCGGTGGCTCCGGACAGCAGGTGCGCGAGGATCACGACGCGACCGAGCCCCGAGCCGAGGTCGACGAAGGTGTCCTCCGCGCGCACCGGCACCTCGCGCACCAGAGCGAGGATCTCCTCCACCCCGCACGGCAGGTAGGGGACCGATCCGCGCGGGAGATCAGGAACGTCGGGCGGCAGCGACTCGATCCCGAGCAGCTCGTCGACCCAGGCGTCGCGATCGCAGACGGGGAGCGAGGTGAGGAGCGCGAGGAGCTCCGCCCCCCGGAGCGCGATCACAGCGGGGGGATTTCGAGCGTCACGCCCGACGCGTCGGCCTCGACGAGTGCGTACCCGGATCTCCAGAGATCGCGCAACGGCGCGACCGGATCCGGCCGACCGTCGATCGCGGCCGCGCGCACCATCGACTCCACGAACGCGGCATGGGCGATCTCCGCGGTGAGCAAGGGGCGCGCGGGCAGGCGAGGAGAGGCGGCCGCGGCCCCACGTACGGCGCGCCGGATCGCCTCGCTCCGCCGACCGACGATCCCATTGGCGTGCTCGCTGGCAAGCGCCGCTTGCGCCGCGAGGAGCGGCTGCGCGAGGAGCTCGGTGACGGCGTCGCCCTCGTGCTCGATCGCTCTCCAGCGGATGCGCGCGCCGAGCGTCACGCCCCAGGCGGCGAGCGCCGAACGAAGCGAGTGGGCAGCGGCCTCCGCGGCCTCGACCCCGCGAACATCCGCGGCCAGCGCGACCGCGGCGTCGACCTTGTCGGCTGCCGAGCTGTCACGCCAGCGCTTGCGGTCGTGCCACGAGCCCGGCGTGAGGCGCGCCCACAGATCCATCAATCCGTCGTCCGCATCCTTGCGCGAGAGCACGCGCCACTCGCGTTCGAGATCGGTCATCAGCTGCGGAACGGCGCCGGTGTCCGCGGCGAACACTGCCGCCCGCGCGCTCTCGATGCGGGACATGCACGCGGCGATCGCTGCAGCGCGTCGCTGATGAACGACCTGCCGCTCCTGACGATGCACCTGCCCCTCGCGGACGCAGCGCTCGAGCTCGGGCCTTGCCGGCTGCAGCACGCGATCGATCACGGCGAGCCACGCGCCGGGCACCGTGCGCGCGCTCTGCCGGCTGTCTCGTTCGTTCTCGACCACGTGGAGAGTGTACGAGTGACGTGGCATCGCGTCGAGGCCGGGAGCATCGTGCGAGGCATGCCGTCGCGGTGCGTGAGGCGGGCGGCAACCTACGTCGGAGTGAAGTCGATCCCCCCGGCCCGTGGTCGTCCGCTCGCGCTCAGGTCATGGTCCAGAGCCTCGCCCAACCTGTTTCCACAAACGTCTTCGAGACGTCGAGAGACGACGAGGCGGTGCTCCCCGGCGCCCCAAGGGTGGCTCGGGACAAGCTGCGTCGCCGTTCCG
Source organism: Labilithrix luteola (assembly GCA_026225435.1). Lineage (GTDB taxonomy): Bacteria > Myxococcota_A > Polyangia > Polyangiales > Polyangiaceae > JAMFST01. The sequence goes on along the minus strand of JAMFST010000687.1, from coordinate 57 downwards.
TCCGCTGCGACTGACACACGCGTCTGAACGACCTCTCCGGAAGGGGTCAGGACTCCG
>JAMFST010000686.1 GCA_026225435.1 Labilithrix luteola | reverse complement strand
TCGTCGATTGCCTCGACGATCCGGCCGACGCGGACTGGAGCGGGCACCCTCCGCCCGTTCCCGCCAAGGGGAAGATCGAGGTGGCGCAGCGGCAGGCCCTCTCCGCAGGGCGCGAGCTGGTCTGGGCGATGACCGGCTATCCGCCGGGGGCGTGCTCGGCGGAGGACGGCTTCGTCGCCATCGAGCGCCTCGAAGGTGCGGTCGTCATCGTCGACGCGGTGGGGCGCTGGTCGCAGCCGTGCGGAGCGCCGCAGAAGGTGCGCGTCGCCAAGCTCGGAGGCGACGAGGTCTACGCCGAGGACAGCGCCGTCGGGACGGGCGCGCAGACCTCGGTGACCGAGGAGCTGTGGAAAGTGGAGGGCAAGCGGCTCGTGAGCATCGGCGATTTCGACGTGGCGGGGAGCTCCGGCGGGATCGAGAACGAGGGGCACTGGCTCTACGAGATGACCGCCAACCCCGAGCTCAAGGGGGACATGGTGCTCCTCCACGAGACGTGGACCTGGACCTCGTCGCTCCCCGCGGACGCGGCGCCGCCGGCGAAGACGCGGTCGAACCTGCGCAAGTTCTGGCTCGAAGGGGGGAAGCTGAAGGCGCTGTCGCCGGAGGGGGCGCCGGCGATGCCGTGAGGGGGAGGCGGCTCCGTTCAGCTTTTCGGGTGCGTCACCAGGAACTGATAGGCCGCCTCGGCCCACGACGAGCGGAACGTCGGCGTGTGCCCCGCCTTGTGGATGGTCCACAGCTCGACGCCGGCGCGGCAGCCGGTCCAGCGCTTCACCGTCGTCTCGGCGCCGGGGATCTTGTCGTCGAGGTCGAGCGGGTTGCCCTGCTCCGTCTCCGCCTTGCAGCCGTCGACGCGGATCCACGGCGCGAGTGAGCCGTGGACGTCGGGGTAGCGAGGCAGATGGAGACCGGTGGGAAGCGGGAGGCCAGTGTCGCGCAGCACCTTCAGGACCTTCGGCTCGGAGATGGTGCCCCCCTTGGCGTGGACGATCTCGTCGACGTCGCCGCTGATCTGCAAGGCGGCGACGGGTGCGGTCGGGACGCAGCGCTCCGGGTCGAGCCAACCCGCGCCGGCGATGCTGACGAAGCCGGCGATCCGGTCGGCGCGCTCGCAGGCGTAGCGGTGCGCCATGAAGCCGCCGTTGGAGTGACCGAAGAGCCACACCGCGTTCGCGTCGACCTTGAAGCGACGGGCCACGTCCTCGAGAACGGCGTCGAGGTAGGCGACGTCGTCGGGTCGGTGGCCGTCGACGTCGCAGCAGGCGTCGGTGGCGTTCCAGAAGCGGCGCCCGCGTCCGTCGCGGCTCCCGGTGACGATGGCCAGTAGCACGCCGTGGGCGGCAGCGACCGGCGCGAGATCCAGGAAGCGCTCGACCTCGGCAGGCTCGTCACCGAAGCCGTGGAGCTCGACGATGAGCGGCGCCGAGAAGGCCGGATCGTACCCGTAGGGCACCTGGACGGTGTACGGGCGGTCGGTGAGGAGCGGCGAACGAGGAGCGAACCCGGCGAGAGGCGTTCTCAGCACGGCCGGCGGGGTCGTGGGCACGGCCGGGCAGGGGTGCTCGATCGCGGCAGGCGCGGAGGCATACGTGGCGACCGGCTCGTGACTCGCGCTCGCGGCGCAACCGGCGACGAGCAGCGCCGCGAGAGTCGCTGCGCCCCTCACGACTCGCGCTCTACCCGATGCGCCAGCCGCCGTATCCCGTCCGCGAACACGTCCGGCGGTGTGAGCAAGCTGACGACGGCGTAGGCCTCGTCCTCGAAGTCGAAGAAGTGCCCCGGATGGACGTGGACACCGTCGGCCTCGAGAAAGCGGAGGCTCCACTCGGCCTCCGTCTGCGTCCGGGGGAGGCGCAAGGTGGCGTACCACCCCCCCTCGAGGTGCAGGCGGCTCACCGGCGAGCCGGGGCGCGCGAGACGGTCGTCGAGGGTCGCGAGGTTCTCCCGGGTGCGGGTGCGGATGGTCGCCTCGGTGAGCCGGCCCGCCTCGAGGAGGGCGGGGAGCGCGTGCTGCACCGGGGTGCCGGCGCTGAGGAAGCTGTCGGCGATGAGCTCGAGACGGGCGAGCGCCGGTCGGGTGAGCGCCGGCGGACCCTGCACCACCGTCCACGCGAGCTTCATCTGCGGGAGGGCCGCTGCCTTGGACAGACCGCCGAGCGCGAAGACCAGCGCGTCCTTTGCCTCGAGGGCGGACCAGGCGCGGTCGTGGTCGCGATCGGGACCCAGCGGGTAGCCGGCGAAGACCTCGTCGCTCACCAGCGGCACGCCGAGCTGCTCCAGCGCGGCGAGCTCACCCTTCTTGGTGTACGAGCCGGTCGGGTTGTTCGGGCTGACGAGGAGGATTCCGCGGGTGCGCTCGGTGACGCGGGCGCGCACCTCGCCGACGTCGAGGTGCCACGCGCCGTCGTAACGCAGCGGGTAGGGGACGAGCTTCACCGACTCGAAGCGCGCCAGGTGCTCGAAGAGCGGGTAGCTCGGCGCGGGCGCGAGCAGCTCGTCCCCCGGATCGCACAGCAGCTTGAAGAGGAAGGAGTAGGCCTCGCTGGTGCTCGCCGTCAGCAGCACCTGCTCCGGTCGCACGGAGAAGCCGCGGGCCGCGTGATCCTCGGCGACCGCCGCGCGGGCCGAAGGGAGACCGAAGGGGAGCGGCTCGTAGACCAGCGCGCGCGGGTCGGCGAGGGCGGTCAGGATGGCCTCGCGGTCGTACGGGAGACCGGCGGTGGTCGGGTTGGCGACAGTGAGGTCGAGCACGGGGCGACCGCCGCGACGCGTCTCGTCGTGCGCACGGTCGAGCGCCAGCGCGAGGGGATTCGGCTGCTCGTCGAAGGCGGTGCGGTGCGAGAGGCCGGGCGCTCGACTAGCACCCGGCACCGCCTCACGAGAATCGGCCAGAGCGAACGGGACGGACGGCACGTGCTGACGGTACATCAGCCGGAGAACCGGTGTACAACGTGCGCGCCTCGCCATGTCCGCGCCCGCGCTCCCCATGATGCCGTCATCCTCGGCCGCCGTCGCGGTCGGGCCGATCGTAGCGCCGACCGCGCGCGAGGAGCTGCGCCAGCTCGTGCGCCTGGCGGTGCCCATCGTGTTCGCGCAGCTGGTCATGATGACCACCACGCTGGTCGAGGTGGCGGTCGTCGGCCACCAGGGGGTCGACGATCTCGCCGGGGTGTCGCTCGGGCGGAGCATCGGGTTCGGCTCGATGACGGTCACCATGGGCGTCGCGCTGGCGCTGGAGCCGCTCGCCGCGCAGGCCATCGGCGCGCGCGAGCCGGAGCGTGCCTACGCGGCGCTCAAGGCGACGCTCCGCTCGGTCACTTTGGTGTGGGCGCTGTCGGCGCTGCTCGCCTCGTCGCTGGTGCTCGCGCTCGGACCGTTCGGCGTCGATCCGCACGCGGTGCCGCCCGCGCGCGCCTTCCTGCTGGCGCAGCTCCCGGGGTTGCTCTTCTACAACTGCTTCCTCGCGGCGAAGACCTACCTGCAGGCGCACGGGAAGACGCGCCCCATCATCATCGCGGCCGTCGTCGCCAACGTGATGAACTTCTTCGTCTGCAACCTGCTGGTGCGCGGCGACGGCGCGCTCGTCGCGGTGGGGCTGCCGCCGCTCGGTCTGGGCGCGCATGGAGCCGGCGGAGCGGGGATCGCCTTCTCGTCCTCGGTCGGCACGATGGCGCTGATCGCGCTCTACGCGTGCTGGCAGACGCGCCCGCAACCGGTCGTCGTCCTCGCGGAGCCAGTGCGGGTGCGCGCCGTGCTGCGGCTCGGCGTGCCCATCGGGCTGCAGATCTTCACCGAGGCCGGCGTCTTCGCCCTGGTGGCGCTGCTCGCGGGGAAGCTCGGGGCGCCGGTGCTGTCGGCGCACCAGGTGGCGCTGGCGCTGGCGTCGACGACGTACATGGCCGCGGTCGGAGTCAGCGGCGCCACCGCGGTGCGCGTGGGGCGGGCGGTCGGCGAAGGGCGCTCGCCGGGGCAGGCGGGGCGGCTCG
>JAMFST010000685.1 GCA_026225435.1 Labilithrix luteola | reverse complement strand
GTAATTGAGGACGTTGTCGAGATTGTGCGAGTTGCTGCTCGTGAGGACCTGCCCGTTGGCGTTGGTCATCCTGGTTGCCACCGGTGACGAGTCCGCCGACGCCCACCAGAGCTCCGCCTCGACACCGGAGTTGTTGCAGACGCCCGTGCCGTCGCAGGTCGAGCGCGTCGCTGCGTAGTCGCGCCCGTTGCCCTGGACCTCGCGCTCGAAGACCACGCCGTTGAGGGCGGTGCCGTCGAGGGGGAAGAAGCTCGGCCAGTAGTCGGGAATCCCGTCCGTCGGAGTGTGGAGGATTCGCAGGTTGGAGAACGCCTTGGTCGAAGGGGCGAAGTCCATCATCGCGAGCTTCTTCCCGTCGCCGGCGCCGGCGCCGGTGCCGGTCGCGCTGTTGCCGGTGCCGCTGTAGAAGTTGAACGCGAGGTGGTTACCGTCGCCGGAGAAGGCCGGCTGGCCGGCATGCAGCGGAGGCGCGCTCGAGGAGGAGATGAGCGCGCCGGTCACCGGGTTGTACAGCGCGCTGGTGAGCGATGTGTTCGCGCCGGAGAGCGGGGACGAGTTGGCGTACAGATACGTGCCATTCGGCTCGAGCGCGCCCCAGGCGAGCGTGCCGTTGTTGTAGGAGCCGGGGATCTTGGTCGCCGTGGCGGGGACGGTCGACAGGCCGTCGTAGTCGGTGATGACGTCGCCGCCGACGTACTCCTGCGTGACGAGGTAGCCGCCGTTCGCGGCGACCGAGTGACACACGCGGCAGCCGTCGCCGGCCGAGGTGGAGCCGGCGTAGCCCGCGACGAGGTTGGGCGTCGAGGTGCCGATGTTCACACCGAGCGTCGCGGCGCCGAAGGTCTGCCCCCCGATCGTGGTGCCGAAGTTCTTCACCAGGTTGGTGCCGTAGGAGTTGTAATAGACGGTCCCCTTCAGCTGCCCGTTGGCGATCTGGAAGGTGATGGGGACCTCCTTGTGCGCCGTGCCGCCGTAGTAGCGCTGGATGGCCAGGGTGACCGAGCTGGTGGACCCCTCCGCGGTCTGGGCGAGCGCGTTCCAGACGATCTGTGGAATGTCCATGCGCGGCGCGGCGGGAAGAGTCGGGGTGGTGGAGAGCTCGGTGATCGTGCCGGAGGACGGTGACTCGGTCGAGGTGATCGCCGACCAGGTGAACGTCGGCGTGCCGGTGCTCGGGTAGCGCAGCGTCACCTTCACCGCCGTCGCGGCGGTGGGCGCGGTCCACTGGACGAGCGGCGCCGGTAGCCCCAGCGGGAACATGGTGTTCTGGAGCGGATAGAGGATCGCGGCGGAGTCGGCGGTCGTGGCCGTGGTCGGGAAGCATGTGCTCGGGTTGCTCAAGCACGTGCCGGTGGCGTTGGTCGTATCGAGCACGTTCACCACCACGTTGGCCGTGGCGGTCGCGTTGAAGGCGCCGGAGTACGCGGTGACGGTGATCGGCTCGGCGACGCCGACGAGCACCGAGAGGAGCCCGGCGGTCGGGTCCATCGTGGCGACGTCGTAGTGATTCAGCGTGTAGAGGCCCGGCGGGGAGCCGGAGTAGCAACCCGCAGGGAGCGCGCTGACCGCGTAGGTCTGCGTGCCCGCGCCGTACGTGGCGTGGAACGGGCTGAAGCTGTCGACGGTGACCGTCTGGGTCGCCGGCGCCAGGCTGATGCCGGTGCAGGTCGGCCCCGCGTCCGGGTAGATGGGCGAGAGCGAGACACCGGAGTCGGCCCAGACCAGGCCGGAGTCGAGGCCGCCGTCGATGCCCGCGGGGGTGTCGATGTAGTTCTGGCAGCTGGGGTCGCAGGGATTGCCGACGCAGGCGCTGGCGTCGATCTGCAGACTGTCGAGGACGAATCCGCGCGAGGGGCCGGCCGGGTCTCCGACACGATCTCCGAGGCAATCGCTCCACACGCCGTCGGCGCCGCAGGTGATGAAGCCCGGCGAGCACGACACGTAGCTGCCGCTGACCCGGTGCACCTGCCCGCAGGCGATGGTCGCGCCGGCGTCGGCGCACAAGCAGCCGGTCGTCGCGGTGGTGCAGGTGGCGGCACCGCCGTCGCTCGACGTCGTCGTGGTGCTGCCGCTGTCCTTCGGGGTGACGACGACCGTGCTGGCGTCGAACGCGTCGTCATCGTCGCCGAGTCCGCCGAACGGCTCGGAGCCGCCACCGCCACAGCCATCGATGAGGATGATCGACGAGCCCAATGCCCCGATCGTCGCCAGCAATGCAAAGAAAAGACGGACCCTCATGATCGCAGCCTAGGGGAATACGACCCCTGGGCGAGCGAATTGAGACGCGATTGGAATCGATCGCTCGCAGGACGTAATCACGGCTGCGAGCGACACGTAGGTCTGGTTACTGGTTCGGCACGCAGTCGTAGGTGGCGCGCCAGTCCTCGAGCACCGGGGTCTGCGAAGGCGAGGTCGCCGGGTTCAGGTAGGCGGTCACCCGCAAGACGCTGCGGGAGCTGAGGTTTACCGCGCGGAACGAGTCGTCGACGGTGGCGGACGCCGAGGTCCACGTCGGCGTCTGCGCCGGCACGGCCCAGCTCGAGTTGGACTG
>JAMFST010000684.1 GCA_026225435.1 Labilithrix luteola | reverse complement strand
GATGGTGCGGGCCGGGGACCAGCCCTGGTCGAGGTCGGGGGCGTTGTTGTTGTCGGAGAAGGGCATCTCCAGGGTGAAGGCCATCGCGCGGAAGGTGTTGGCGACCCAGTTGGCGGCGAGCGACAGGTTCGCGCGGCGCCCCTTCTCGCGCGGGTAGGCGTGCTCGGTCTGGAAATCGGTGCTCGCCTCGAGCATCGCCTTGCCGAACTGGCTCTCGAGTCGCCCGATGCGGGTGGTGCGCCGAGGGATGGCGCTGGTCCCCTGCATGAAGACGTAGGGGATGGTCTCGTCGCCATGCACGTCGAGGAAGAAGTCCACACCGGTCTCCAGCATCGCCGCGCGCACCGAGGCGACCTCCGGACATTTCTCCGTCGGAGCGGCCCACTGGCGGTTCTGGTCCAGGCCGGCGCCGTTGGTGCGGTGCTGGGCGCGGGTGACGCCGTCGGGGTTCATCTGCGGGACGATGTGGATGCGCGCCTTGGCGAGGAGCGGCGCGCCGGCGGTGAGCAGGCGGTCGACGAAGCCCTCGGCGAACCAGCCGGCCATGTGCTCGCCGGGGTGCTGTTGCGCCACGATCCACAGCTGCGGGACATGCGTGTCGTCGACCCCGAGGGTGATGCAGTGGACCGGCAGCCCGCTGTCGGTGCGTACCAGCTCGCGTCGTTTTCCGCCGGCCGCGTCGACGCGCGCCAGGAGCGCCGCCAGCCGCGCCGCCGGGTAGGGCGGGTAGTAGGCGACGTAGAGGCGGCTCGTCTCCACCGATTCGGGCAGATCGATGGTCAGCGCCTTGCCGTCGTAGACGGTGGCGATGCGCCGCCAGGTCTCACCGTCATCGGCCGAGACGACCACCCGGTAGTCCTTCAAGCCGCGCGCCCATGTGCAGGCCGAGGCGTTCTCCAGGATCACCTGCCGCGGCGTCGTCGCCGTGCGTGCGACGTCGTCCGCCTCGGGCTCGACGGCGAAGCAGAACCACTGGCGAAAGCGGACGTCACCCGGGTCGGGCAGGATGTTCAGCCGAGCCGGCGCGTCCCCTTCGAAACCTTTGACCACGAGGGCCCGCCCGGCCTCGAGCTCGGTGTGAATGCGCATGGGGCGCCGGACCTTGGCAAGAACGGACGATTCCAGCAAGCGAAGTGCGGGAAAATGTTCCGCGGAGACGCTCCTGGCACTGGCGACCAAGCTGTTTCGCGTGTACTGCGCGCGCTGTGCCCAACGCCAGCGACCAAGCCGAACCGAAGACCATCCTCGCCATCGCCAGCTACGACAAGGGGGCGGACTTCCTCCGTCAGTGCAAGCGCAGTGGCTGGCGCACCCTCCTCTTGACCTCCGAGAGCTTGCGCGGGGACAACAACTTCCCGGCCGACGAGATCGACGAGATCTTCTACATGCCGGACGTCGACAAGATCTGGAACACCGAGCACACGATCAAGGCGGTGTCCTACCTGGCGCGCACCGAGCAGATCTCGCGCATCGTCCCGATGGACGACTTCGACCTGGAGAACGCCGCCGCCCTGCGCGAGCACCTGCGCATCCCCGGGATGGGCTCGACCACCACGCATCACTTCCGCGACAAGCTCGCCATGCGCATGGAGGCGAAGGCGGCGGGGCTCAACATCCCCGAGTTCTGCGGCATCATCCACCACCCGACGGTCCACGCTTTCACCCAGCGCGTGGCCGGTCCGTGGGTCCTCAAGCCGCGCTTCCTCGCCGGCGCGCTCGGCATCAAGAAGGCGCAGAACGCCGACGAGCTGTGGGGGCACATCAACGCCCTGGGCGACAATTCGTCGTTCTACCTGGTCGAGAAGTACATCGCCGGCGACATCTTCCACGTCGACGCGCTGACCGAAGGCGGCAAGCAGCTGTTCGCGCGTGCCAGCGGCTACGGCCGTCCGCCGCTCGACGTCACCCACGGGGACATCTTCACCACCCGCACCCTCGACGCGAAGTCGAAGACGGCAGAGATGCTGGTGGAGGCGAACACCCAGGTGCTCAAGGCGATGCGCCTCTTGCGCGGGGCGTCCCACACCGAGTTCATCGTCGGCAAGGAGGACGGCAAGGCCTACTTCCTCGAGACCGCGGCCCGCGTCGGCGGCGCCAGCATCACCGATCTGGTCGAGGCGGCCACCGGCGTGAACCTCTGGGCCGAGTGGGCCAAGCTGGAGATGGCCGGCGGCGACGGCACGTACGTCGCGCCCACGCCGAAGGACGACCACGCCGCCCTCATGGTGACGCTCGCCAAGCAGGAGTGGCCGGACTCGACCGGGTACAACGATCCGGAGATCGTCTGGCGCATGAAGAAGCGCTTCCACGTCGGCATGGTCGTGAAGTCGCCGCGCTACGAGCGCGTCACCGAGCTCCTCGATTCGTACCGCGAGCGGATCCGCGGCGACTTCTTCGCCTCGGCGCCTCCCAAGGACAAGCCCACGGACTGACGGAACGGCCCGCACATCGTTGCGTCCGTGCAAGTCGCTGAAGCGTCGGTGGGATCTCCCGCCGGCGCTTTTGCGTGTGCACACTGGTGCTCATGAGCAGCAGCGGGAACGAGCAGACGGGGCGGCGGGCAGTGGTGACGGGGATCGCAGGAGCGGCGGCGGTCGCGTCGATCGTCGCGCTCGCGGCCCCTTCGGAGTCGCACGCGAGCGGCGGCGGCGGTCCGTCGGCCGATCCGAGCAAGCGCACCGGCGGCGCCGGCGGCGGGCGCATGCCGGTCGCGTTCCTTCCGCACGGCGGCGGCCCGTGGCCCTTCGCCGACATCGGGATGGATGCGGCGGAGAAGGCGGCGCTCACCGACTACCTGGTCTCGGTGGCCAGGCTGCCGAAGACGGCGCCCAAGGCGCTGCTGGTGATCTCGGCGCACTGGGAGGCGGACGTGCCGACGGTGATGAGCAGCGCGGCGCCGCCGCTGCTGTTCGATTATTACGGCTTCCCCCCCGAGAGCTACCACCTGACGTGGCCGGCACCCGGTGAGCCGGCGCTGGCGGCCCGGGTGCGCACGCTGCTCGGCGCCGCGGGGATCGACTCGGCGTCGGACTCGTCGCGCGGCTTCGATCACGGCACCTTCGTGCCGCTCAAGCTCACCTATCCCGACGCGCACATCCCGACGGTGCAGCTCTCGCTGAAGACCGGGCTCGACCCGGCCGAGCACCTGGCCATCGGCCGCGCGCTGGCGCCGCTGCGTGACGAGGGGGTCTTCATCGTCGGCAGCGGCATGAGCTTCCACAACATGCGCGCCTTCGGCGACCCGCGGGCGAACCCCCTCGCGCAGCAGTTCGACGCGTGGCTCGCGCAGACGAGCACCGCGGAGCCGAGCAAGCGCGACGCCGGCCTGGCGAAGTGGGCGGACGCGCCCGGCGGACGCCTCGCTCACCCGCGTGAGGAGCACTTGCTGCCGCTGATGGTGATCGCCGGCGCGGCGGGCGCCGACCAGGGGCGCACCGCGTTCAGCGGGGAGGTGCTGGGGAAGCGCTGCTCGGGGTTCCACTTCGGGTGACGGGCGCGCGGCGGCTCAGAAGGCCGTCGCTGCGGCGATGCTCTCGGTGGCATCCACGTCGGCGCTGACGAGCGCGAGCTTCTCGCGGATCGATTTGACCGCATCGGCGCCGAGCGGCAAGCGCAACGTGGGCGACCGCTTGGCGACGGCGTCGGCGATGGCCTTCGCCGCCTTCGCGGGGTCGCCCGCCTGCTTGCCGGCCTCGCTCTGCACCCAGGCGCGGACTGGTCCCACGCTCGCGGCGTAAGGCTCGGTCGCCGGCATGGTGCGGAAGGCCGATCCGAAGAGGCTCGTGCGGAAGGCGCCCGGCTCCACGATGAGCACGCGCACGCCGTACGGTGCCAGCTCGGCGGCGAGGCTCTCGGAGAGCGCTTCGAGGGCGTGCTTGGCGGCGCAGTAGGGGCCGAAGCCGGGGGAGGTGACGATCCCGCCGACGCTGGTGATCTGGACGATGGTGCCGCTCTTCCGCTCGCGCATGTGCGGCAAGAGCGCGCGGGTGAGGGCGACTGCGCCGAAGAACATCGGCTCGAAGGTGGTGCGCAGCTCGGCGTCGCTGGTCTCCTCGACCGCGCCGACGACACTGACGCCGGCGTTGTTCACCAGGACGTCGACCGTGCCGAAGCGGGCGAGGGCCTGGGCCACGGCGGCGTCGATCTGCTCCGGGCGGGTCACGTCGAGGCGCAGGGCGAGGACGCGATCGGGCGCACGGCTCACCAGCTCCTCGAGGGTTCGGGGGTCGCGCGCGGTGGCCACCACGCGGTGACCGCGGGCGAGCGCTTCCTCCACCAGGGCGCGGCCGAAGCCGGAGGAGCTGCCGGTGACGAGCCAGACGGGAGACGGTGCGGAGGCGGCGTTGGCGATGTCGTTCATGCCGTTGAAGCTAGGCCCGCTGACTTCGCCGCGTTAGCGGTCGAATCGCGACGAGCCTTGAAGTATTTCTAATGAATGACCGACGACCTCTCCGGCCTGAGCACGCTCCTGCTGGTGGCCGAGAAGCGCAGCTTCACCGGCGCCGCCGCCGAGCTGCGCGTCAGCCCCTCGGCCGTCAGCCAGACCGTCCGCGCGCTCGAGGAGCGGGTCGGCGTGCGGTTGCTGCAGCGCACCACCCGCAGCGTCGGGCTCACCGAGGCGGGCGCTCGCTTCGTCGAGCAGCTCCGGCCCGCGCTCGACGGCGTGCGCTCCGCCTTCGAGTCGCTCGGGGAGCTGCGCGATCGCCCTGCCGGCGTGCTCCGCCTCACGCTCCCTCGTCGCGGTTACGAGCAGGTGCTCGCCCCCAAGCTCCCCGCCTTCCTCGCCGCCTATCCGGACATCGACCTCGATCTGTCCATCGACGACGCCTTCGTCGACATCGTCGCCCAGGGCTTCGACGCCGGCCTGCGCATCGGCGAGATGGTCGAGCAGGAGATGATCGGCGTGCGCGCCAGCGGCGACATTCGCATGGCGGTGGTCGGCTCGCCGGCGTACTTCCGCGCGCACGGGAAGCCGAAGCACCCGCGCGAGCTGCCCGCCCACGATTGCATCAACTACCGGCGGCGCTCGACCGGCGTGGTCTACCGCTGGGAGTTCACCGATCCCGACACGCGGAAGGACTTCGACGTCACCGTGAAGGGGCGCATGCTGGTCAACGACGGCGAGCTGATGGTGAGCGCCGCGCTCGACGGCCTCGGCCTCGCGTACGTCACCGACGGCGCCGTGGAGGAGCACCTCGCCTCGCGCCGCCTGGTGCGCGTGCTCGAGAGCTTCTGCGTGCCGTTCCCCGGCTTCTATCTCTATTACCCGAGCCGCGCGCACGTCGCGCCGAAGCTGAAGGCGCTCATCGACTGCTTGAAGCCCACGCGATCGAAGAAGCGCGCCTAGCCGTCGTCACCCACCGTCACGCCCGCGGGTGTGCCTTGGCGTGCGCCTGGAACAGGTGATCCTGGGCGACGCGCGTGTAGATCTCGGTGGTGCCGAGGTCCGCGTGGCCGAGCATGGCCTGCACCGCGCGCAGATCGGCGCCG
>JAMFST010000683.1 GCA_026225435.1 Labilithrix luteola | reverse complement strand
GGGCCCGGACCGCTCGCGCTGCTCGTGCCCGCCGACATCGCCGGAGCGCGACGCCGCAGGAGTGAATCGCCGTTGCGGATGAAGCCGCTCGTCACGAAGGTCTCCGAGAGCGCCCAGCGCGCCGCGTCCGCGCCGTCGATGGTCCGCAGCGCGACCAGCTTGCGCCGCCCGGCGTCCACCAGCGCACCCAGCGCCCGCGCGATCCCCTCCACCGCGCGCGTCCGATCCGGCTCGCTCTCCGGCAAGAACGTGGTCAGCGCCTCCTCGCTGCGACCGAGGTACGCGACGAGCGCCCCCTCGTGCAGGACGACCCGCGCCCCCGCCGCTCGCATGGGGCGCGATCGCTCGTCGCGCTCCGGCCACGGCAAGGTCCCGCCGTAAGGATTGGCCGGATCGGTCGCCGCCAGCACCCGCGATTGCCCCACCTCCGGATCGTCCGGATCGATGTCGCGCGCGCTGCGCAGGCGATCCTCCGCACCCGGCCAGGCGAACTGCGTCGCCCCGCGCCCGGCGACGAAGTACCCGCGCCGCGCGCGCCCCGCCTCCTCCATCGCCTTGAGCACGTCGTAGACGGCGGAGAATCCGCCTTCGATCCCCTCGGCGTGCGCCACCTCGCGGGTGACCACGCCGTAGCGATCGAGCAGTGACCGCGCCAGCGCCGCGCTCCTCTCCGTCGGCGTCACCGCGCCGCTCCGCCGCGACGCGCGCAACGACCAGCGCCCCTCGCTCCCCGGCGGACCGGAGCGCCACGCCCGCGCTCCCGGTGCGCCACTCCGGTGAGGCCGCGCCGTCGCGCCGCCGCCGTGCAGCCGGCTGCGCAGCGGCTCGAGGGTGTCGTTGGTCACCTCGCCGGACCAGACCAGGTCCCACAGCGCCACGAGGATCTCCGCCGGGTAGCCGCCGATGTCCCGGACCATGTCGGCGAAGAAGACCGCGCCGCGACGCCCGAGCAGCGCGCGCAGCTTCTCGTGCACCTCGCGGGTCTCGCCGTCGCCGAGCGTCACCGCGGGCCGCGCCAGCGCCTCCTCGTGCTCGGCCAGGTACAGCGCCACGCGCCCGTCGGTGTCCCCCAGCGGTTCGAGCCCGCCCCAGACGATCTCCCCCGACGCCGACAAGAGGTCGAGGTCCACCGGCCGGAACCCGTCGACCCGCGACGAGAAGATCTCGTTCAGCTCGGAGGCGGGCAGGGGGCAGCCTTCGAGCCGCCCGATGCACTCGAGGAGCGCGTCCGCTCCGCTGCGCCGCCGCCCGATCCCCTGCCACGCCGTGGTGAAGCGCGCGAAGGCCGCCGCGTCCACCGGCTCCACCTCCGCCCGTAGCCGCGCCAGCGACTTGCGCCGCAGGACGCGCAGCATCTCCGCGTCGCACAGCTCGCGCCCGCTGCCGTGCGGCCGGAACGAGCCGTCCACCAGCTTCCCCGCGCGCACCAGCCGGTCGACCGCCCCTTCGACGATCGGCGCGCCCAGTCCGTACCGCCTGGCGATGTCGTCGACGCTGAAGGGGCCGTGCGTTCGCCCGTAGCGCGCGACCAGCTCGTCGAGCGCGTCCGGCCGGCGGTCGAGGAAGGCTTGCGGCACCCCTCGCGGCGGCACCAGCCCGAGCGCGTCGCGGTACCGTCCGACGTCCTCCGCCGCCAGGTACCGCTCCTCGCCGCGGATGCGCACCGCGAAGATCCGCCGCGCGCGCACCAGCTCGTCCACCAGCGCGCGGGCGTCGACCTCGGCCGCCACCCGCGCGCGCACCTCCGCCGGCGTCAGGTCGCCGAGGTGCAGCAACAGATCGTGCAGCCCGTCGGCGTGCTTCGCCGGGAACGTCAGCCGCTGCAGCTGCCGCTCGTGCTCCTCCATCGCCTCCGCGTCGAGCAGCTGCCGCAGCTCCGCCTCGCCGAGAAGCTCGCGCAGCTGCGCGTGGTCCACGGTGAGCGCCTGCGCCCGCCGCTCCGCCAGCGGCGCGTCGCCGTCGTAGATGAAGTTGGCGACGAAGGAGAAGGACAGCGAGGCGGCAAACGGCGAGGCGGTCTTCACGTCGCGGGTGATGACCCGCATCTTGCGCTGCTCGACCGCGCGCAGCAGCTCCACCAGCCCCGGCAGATCGAACACGTCGCGCAGGCACTCGCGGTACGTCTCGAGCACGATGGGGAACGACGGGTGCCGCGAGGCCACCGCGAGCAGATCGCTCGAGCGCTTCCGCTGCGCCCACAGCGGCGTGCGCTTGCCCGGGTACTTGCGCGGAAGGAGCAACGCGCGACCCGCTGCCTCGCGGAAGCGCGCCGCGAAGAGCGAGGTCCCGGCGAGCTCGCGGGTGACCTCCGCTTCGATCTCCTCCGACGGCGGGAAGAACAGCGACGCATCGGGCGGCTCGTCGGACGCCGGCAGACGGAACACCATCCCGTCGTCGTTCCAGATGGTCTCGACGTTGCCGGGGTAGTGCGCCCGCAGGCGCGCCGCGACCGCGGTGGCCCAGGGGGCGTGCACCCGCGATCCGAAGGGGGAGAGCACGCACACCCGCATGTCCCCGAGCTCGTCGGGGTACCGCTCCACCACGAAGTGCCGATCGGTCGGCACCTCGCCCACCGCGTCGAGCTCCCCCTGGATGTACGAAAGCAGGTTGCGCACCGCGAACTCGCCGAGCGCGTGTGGGCCCGCGAGAAGCGCCGCGGCCTCCTCCGCT
>JAMFST010000069.1 GCA_026225435.1 Labilithrix luteola | reverse complement strand
GGCGCCCTGTGCTAACCCCGCAGGATGGTTCCCGTGGCTCGTCTGGCGGCCCTTGCCGCGCTGGCGCTGGTCGCGGCGACGATGATCGCGGGGTGCGGCGCGCGGATGTCCGCGGCGACGACGACCAGCGGCAGCGAGCGGCTGCCGGCGTGCGTCGTCCCGGTGCAGCCGGATCCGCTGAGCGAGCGTGGGAAGCGCGTGCACCGGCTGGTCGACGAGCTTACCGACCGGTACACGACGCTGGCCAACGGGATGACCGGGACGGCCGGCAACGCGATCCGCGCCGAGGATCTCGCCGGTGGTGCGCTCGCGGCGCTGGTGCTGGAGAGCGACACCCGCGCCGCCGAGACGCTGCTGCGGCACCTCGCGGCGCGGCAGATCACCGACCGTTCCGACGCGCGCGGGCGCTTCGCCAGCTCCGACGCGAGCCCGGCGCCTCCCGGTGAGCCGGATGCGCGGACCGAGCTGGGGGCCGTCACCCTCCCGCTGGCGGCGCTGCTGAAGAAGCTCCCGACCTGCATCTCCGCGCCGTTCCGTCGCGACCTCGACGTCACCGTGTCGCTGGCCATCGAGGCGCTGCGCAAGGACGCCGTCCGCGTGCGGAGCGGATCGACCCGCGCGTGGCTGCAGGAGTCGGTGTCGCTGGCGCTGCTCGGCGAGACGCAGGGGGACGTCGCGGCCGCCGCGCAGGGGCAGGAGCAGCTGGACGTCTGGCGCAAGACGGTGAACCTGCACGGTGTCGCCGAGTACGACGCCGCCGATGGATACGCCGCGGCGCTCGACGCGCTGTTGCTCGGCGACGCGTACCTCGAGGATCGCAACGCGCGCGCGGTGTGCCACGAGGGGGCGGAGCTCTTCGTGCGCGACCTGGCGGCGCACTGGTTCCCCGCGCACGCCGCGATGGCCGGTCCGAGCTCGCGGCTTCCCGACACCGACGGCGGCGAGGTGCGGCGGATCGCGGAGCTGGCGGGCTGGATGGATGCGCCAGCGGCAGCGACACGTGCACCGGTCCCGCTGCGGCGCCTGCAGACGCTGCTGGCCGCGCTCGAAGGGGCACCGCTCCTCGACGAGGACGCGCGCGCCGTCTTCTCGGTGCCGCGCATCGTGACCGCGACGTGGGAGGATCCCGACCGCCGCGAGCCCGGGCGGCAGACGTACACCTTCCTCACGCCGGACGTCGCTCTCGGGGCCACCAGCGCGGCCGCGCCGGAGCACGCGGGGCACACAGATCGCGCGCTCGACGCCGAGCTGGGGGCGCCCGACGCGCGCCCCACGTCGCTGACCGTGCACGCGGGTTCGAGCGTCCTGCAGCCGACGCTGACGGCGGCGCAGTCTCGCGGAGCTCTGCTGGTCCTGATGGCCGCACCGGTGGTGGCGGCGGGCACGACGGGCGAGATCGTCACCGACCTCGCGCTCCCGCTGGCGCCGAGCGGGGAGCTGGTGGTCGACGGACGTCGCGGCGGCGCGCAGCTCGGTCTCGGCGCGGTGCTGGGGACGCGCGCGGGCACCGGCGGCATCGCCTTGCAGCTGGCCGATGCGAGCGGCTGTCACGGAGCACCGCGCGTCGAGCTGCGCAGCGATCCGGAGGCAGGGCTCGCCCACCTGCGCATCGTCCACGGCGACGCCACGCGCGGAGCCTGCCGTCCACGCGCCACGTTCCTCCTCGTCGCCGGCCACGCCGAGACGCACGACGAGCTCGCCGGGTTGATGGACAGCGCGCGCAGCCCGGTCACCGAGCGCGTGCAGGAGCCGGGAGAAGCGGGCGCGAGCTCGACGGCGCTCTCGTCACGCAGCGCGAGCGTGCATATCGAGCGAGGCGCGCTGCACGGCGTGACCCTCGCGGTCGAGCGGCGCGCGAAGCTCGCGCCGGGCGGGATCGAGGTCACCACGGCCATCATTCGCCGGGTCGATGGTCACCCGATGAAGTTCGGCGTGCTCGAGCTCGACGAGAAGAACATCTCGCCATTCGTTCACTGATCAGCGCGGCGCGTCTACCCAAGCGACCCAGGGCGACCAATACTTTCGCCCTCCATGCTTCCCATTCGCCTCCGCGGCGCACGGACTCATAACCTTCAAGGCGTAAACCTCGAGCTCCAGCCGGGCGAGCTGGTCGCCATCACCGGCCCCTCGGGCTCGGGAAAGTCCTCGCTCGCGCTCGACACCCTCTACGCCGAGGGGCAGCGTCGCTTCGTCGAGAGCTTCAGCCCGTACGCGCGCCAGTTCCTCGAGCGTCTCGAGCGGCCGCCGGTCGAGTCGCTCGATCCGATCGCCGCCACCGTCGCGGTGGACCGCAAGGCGCCGGTCAAGTCGAGCCGCTCGACGCTGGCGACGCTCGCCGATCTCGAGCCGTACCTGGCGGCGCTCTTCTCCTGCGAAGCGGTGCCGCTGTGCCCCGACTGTCACGTGCTGGCGGTCGCCGTGGGCGCCGATCGCGCAGCGGAGAAGGTCATCGAGCAGTGGGACGGCGCCCGCGCCGTGGTGAGCTACGCGGCGCGCATCGGCAGCGCCGACGAGTTCCTCGAGCTGCGCGATTCGCTGACGCAGGAGGGCTACCGGCGGCTGGTCATCGGCGGCACGGTGCGCGACATCGACGAGGTGCGCCCGAGCGAGGCGCTCGCCGCCGGCGTGCGCGTGGAGGTGGTGGTCGATCGCGTCTCGATCGAGAAGCGCGACACGCGCCGCCTGCAGCAAGCGATCG
>JAMFST010000682.1 GCA_026225435.1 Labilithrix luteola | reverse complement strand
TTCGACCTCGCCGCACCGCTGCCGGTCGAGGAGCAGAAGCGGCTCGAGCAGGAGGTCGCCGACGTGCACTGCGGCATGCTCCCGCCCGCGTTTCTCCCGGCGATGTCGCTCGCCCAGCGGGTGCGGGACGCCTCGCTCGCCGGAGCCGTGCTCGACGCGCGCGGTGTCGCGGGAGAGCGAACCGACGTCACCGTGCTGGTGGGCGGCGACGGACACGCGCGTCGCGATCGCGCCGTCCCGGCGCTCCTGGTCAAGGCCGGCGTACCGGCGGAGAAGGTGCTCAGCGTGGCCATCGTCGAGGTCGACGACAGCTGGACGCAGCCCACCGACTACGCGCGCGAGCTCCACGCCAGCGCCCTGCCCTTCGACCTCGTCTGGTTCACCCCGCGGGCCAACGAGGACGATCCGTGCGCGAAGATGACCGCGCCGAAGAAGTGAGTCGAGTCGTGCCCCCGTACGTCTCGAATCGGGTCAGTTGCCTTCCTCGAGCATGTCCGCCTCGTCGGACGGTGAGGACGGATCGTTCGCCTCGTCGACACCTCCATCGAGCGACGACGCCGGCGGCAAGTTGGCCGGCGCGTTGGGCAGCGCGATGCCATCGAGCTCCGCGTCGAGCCGCGCGCGCTCCTGGTCGAACGCGTCGCGCTCCGACGGCGGCACCACGCGCACGCCATCGAGCTTGAGACCGAGCGGATCGAGGAAGGCGGTGCCGCGCTTGAGCGCGAAGTGCAGGTGCGGGCCGGTCGCGCGGCCGGTCTGCCCGACGTATCCGATCAGCTGCCGCCCCTCGACGTGATCGCCGGCGTGGATGTCCGCAAAGCGAGACAGGTGGCAGTAGGCGGTGACCAGGCCGTTCACGTGGAGGATCTGCACCATGTTCCCACAGGCGCCGCCGTTGCCGGCGACCTTCACCGTGCCGCTGGCGGCGGCATACACCGGCGTGCCGCTGGGGGCGGCGAAGTCGACGCCGTTGTGCGGCTTGATGATGTGCAGCACCGGGTGCATGCGCCGCGGGTTGAAGCGCGAGGAGATGCGGGCGAGCGGCACCGGCGAGCGCCATCCGCCGCGGTACGGCTGCTTCCCCTTGGCGTCGTAGTAGCCGACGTGCGCGTCCTTCTTCTGCTTGTCGGTGGGCGCGTGGTCGGCGGCGGGATCGTCGCCGGCGGGAAAGCGGTACACGCGCACCGGCTGCGCGCCGGCGGTCGCAGGGAAGTACTCCACGGCGTCGACCGAGGCGAAGCCGGCGAAGACCCCTTCGACCCGTGACTCGGTGGCGATCACGCGCAGCCGCGCCCCCGGGTGGATGTCCGAGAGCTCGGCGTGCCCCTCGAGCGCGTCGTCGAGCGTGGCGAGCAGATCGTCGTCGAGCCCCGCCTTCTGCACCGAGCTGCGCAGATCGTCGGTGACCACGAAGGCGACGTCGTCGCGCTTGGACGTGAGATCGAAGTCGAGCTTCTTCGCTTCGAGACTGCCCTCGCCGTCCTCGCCAGCGCGCGCCTGCCAGACGTCGAGCGGCGACGTGGCGTACTCGAAGGCGAGGAGCTTTCGCGAGGTCCGGTCGCGGGCGACGGTGAAGCTGTCGCGCTGCCCGCAGCGCTCGAACTTGCGCACGCCGGAGAAGGCCTTGATGAGGCGGAAGCCGTCCTTGGTGGAGACGCCGCTGGCGCTCAGCGCGGCGAGGAAGGTGCGCTTGCCGATGGTGCCGGTGGTGGTGACCACCTCGGGGTCGTGGGCCAGGGTGGCGATGCGCCAGGTCGGCTCGCGCGCGGGCTGCCCCGGGGCG
>JAMFST010000681.1 GCA_026225435.1 Labilithrix luteola | reverse complement strand
GTTGACCACGTTGATGACGTGGGTGGCGGGCGCGAGGAGCAGACCGGAGGGAATGGTGGCGGTGAGCGCGGCGGTCGAGACGTAGGTGGTCGTCATCGGCAGGCCGTCGAAGTCGATGGCAGCGGCCTGCGCGAACTGGCCGCCGGAGACGGTCAGCTCGAGATCACCCCCGCCCGCCACGACGCTGAGCGGCGAGATGCTGCGGAGGGTGGGCGCCGGATTGAGCACCTGGAAAGGGAGGCTGGCGCTGGCACCACCGCCGGGCGTGGACGTGGTCACGTTCACGTGCAGCTGCGCGCCGATGACGAGCGTGGCCGCGCTGAAGACCACGTTCAGGTGCTCGGCGTCGACGAGCGTGGACGCGACGACCGCGCCGTTGATCTCCACCGTCGAGCGATCGACGAAGCCGGTGCCTGTGAGGCTGACCACCGTGTCCGGCGCGCCGGCCGCGACCGAGGAGGGGGTCAGCGAGGTGAGCACGGGGACGGGCGCGCTCGAAGGGGGCGCGGCGTCGATCAACCCGGAGTCGAGCGTCACCAGCGGCCCGGCGTCACGGCCCGCAGGCGGAGTCTCGTTGCCGGAGCTGCTGCACGAAGCAGCGCCCGCCGCGACTGCCACGAACGCAGCCACCACCGCGAGGCTCCTGCCCCACAGCTTCATACGTGGGCCTTCATACGTAGGTCGACGTAGCACGAGGGCCCAGGTCGGACCATGCTCAGCCGAAGATTTCGCGGATCTCGCCGAGAATGACGTCCCACCGGCGCTCCACGTCGTTCTTGAACGCGAGCAGCATCAGCAGCACCAGGACCACCATCCCCACCAGGCTGGCGATCTCGCGCGTGCGCAAGGTGACCGGGCGCCGGCGCAGCGCCTCGATGACGAGGAAGAACAGCGTCCCGCCGTCGAGCACGGGGATGGGCAGCAGGTTGATGATCCCGAGGTTGAGCGAGATGAGCGCCATCGCCCACAGGAAGTAGGTGGTCCCTTTGGCCCCAGCTTCGCCGGCGATGTCGTACATCGTGATCGGGCCGCTGACCGTCGCCAGGCTGATGCGCCCCTCCAGCAGGCGCGCGAAGCCGACGACGATGTACTTCACGACCGAGGCGGTCTCCTCCACGCCGTGGCGGGCGGCGTAGAGGAACAGGTTGGGGTTCTTCACCCGCGGATCGGTGTCGGTCGGGAGCCAGTGCGTCGTGCGGAAGACGTACTCCTCGTAGTGCTGCCCGAGGTCGTCGTTCCAGCGCTCCTGGCGCAGCTTGAAGCTGCCCGACATCGGCTCACCGCCGCGCGTCCAGGACAGCGTGTGCAGGCGATCGGCGCCGCTCTCCAGCTCCTCGTCGAAGGAGCGCCAGGAGCGCTCGCTCACGCCGTCGAGGGTGAGGATGCGGTCACCGGCGCGCAGCCCGGCGAGCCACTCGCTCGAGCCTTCGGGGACCGAGGCCGCGTACAGGTCGGCGGTCTCGATCCCGGTCCGCGAGAGGACGTCGGCCTCCCGCTGGCGCTCGTCGGTCGGCGCCGAGTCCCCCGTGCGTGGACCCAGCGCGAGGGTGACGGCCCCCGGCTCGAGCACCGCCAGATCGCCCAGACCTCCGAGCGCCTGCGGCAACGAGAGCGGACGCAGGTACGTGATGAGCATCGTCTCGCCGTGGTTGTCGGCGAGCACCTGCGCGAGGTCGACGAAGCGGTCGATGCGCTTGCCGTTCACCGCGGTGATGCGATCGAAGGTGGCCAGCCCGGCGCGCGCAGCCGGCGAGTCGGGGCGGGCGATTCCGACCACCGAGGCGAAGAAGCTCGGCTGGATCCCCAGGCGCCCGACGTGCTCGGTCAACTCCAGCTCGCGCGGCTCGACGATCTCCACCTCGTCGGCGGGGGTGACGGTCACCTCGATGACCTTCCCTTCGCGCCGCACCTGCAACACGACCTCGGTGCCCGCGTGCTCGGAGACGATCCGCTGCACCTCGGGGAAGGTCGACACCGCCGTCCCCGCCGCCTCGAGGATCACGTCGCCCGGCAGCAGCTTCCCCTCTGCCGGCTTGCCCGGTTGCACCGCGCCCACCGTCGGCGGGAGGAAGAAGCGATCTTCCAGGTACACCGAGGTGTACAGGACCATGGGAAAAAGGACATTCATCGTCGGGCCGGCGATGACGATGAGGATGCGCTTCCACAGCGCCTGCGACTCGAAGGTGCGCCCGCGATCCTCCGGCAGGATCGGGTCCGCCTCTTTGTCCTCTTCGAGCATCTTCACGAAGCCGCCGAAGGGGAACAGGCTGATGCAGTAGGTGGTCTCGCGCCCGCGGATCTGCAGGATCTTCGGCCCGAAGCCGAGGCTGAAGGTGAGCACCTTCACCCCGAAGATCTTGGCGAAGACGAAGTGCCCCGACTCGTGGATGAAGATCAGCGTGCTGACCAGCAACACGAAGTACAGCAGATCCACGTGCGGCGATTCTCGGTGAGTCGATGAGGCGGGGCGACGGCTAGAAGCGGGTCAGGCGGCGGCGAGGACGAGGTCGAAGAGGACGCGTCCGTCGACCCCGCCGATGGTCTCTTCGCTGCATCGCTCGGGGTGCGGCATGAGACCGAAGACGTTCTTGCGCGGGCCGCCGTACACGCCGGCGACGTTGCCGACCGAGCCGTTGGGATTGGCCGCGTCGGTCACCTCACCAGCGGCGTCGCAGTAGCGCAGGGCGATGCGCCCCTCGCCTTCGAGCTGGCGCAGCGTCTCCGGCGTCGTCTGGTAGCGCCCCTCCGCATGGGCGATCGGCAAGCGCCAGCGAGCGCTGCTCTTCGGGGTGAAGGGCCCGTCCGCCTCGACGCGAACGAAGACGTCGCCGCACTCGAAGCGCCGGTGGAGGTTGCGGGTGAGCGCGCCGGGGAGCAGCCCCATCTCGGTGAGGATCTGGAAGCCGTTGCAGACGCCGAGCAGATGGCCGCCGCGCTCGGCGTGGGCGCGCAAGGCCGGGACGATGGGGCTGACCTTGGCCAGCGCGCCGCAGCGCAGGTAGTCGCCGTAGGAGAAGCCGCCGGGGATGGTCACCAGGTCGACGCCGGCGGGGAGCGCCGTGTCGGTGTGGCGGACGATGCTGACGTCGGCGCCGCAGACGTGACCGAGGGTGCGCACCATCTCGGCGTCGGCGTTGAGACCAGGAAAAAGGACGACGGCGGCGCGCATGGACGCGTCATAGATCAATCGTCGCTTGGCCGGAACGGGCAAGCGTCGATTGATCGTCCAGAGGACCGGTAGAGCAAGCCTGCTCGGCAGGCTCTTCGTCGTTACGAAGTAACGACGTTTGCTCGATGGCAGCTGGGGCTATCCTGCAATTCGTGACGCGACGCTTCTTCGCCGGGGGCTTCCTCTTCGCCGTGGCCGTCGTCGCTGCCTGCGGAAACGGCGACGATTCGACCGAGAAGACCGGCTCGAGCGGCGTCGCCGACCCGGCGGACGGGTGCATCCTCGCAGCGGACGCGGGCGAGAGCGCCTACCCGCCGGCGAGCGATCTGCCGTCCGGGAGCTGCGAAGATACGGCAAAGGCCTGCGAATCGGTGGTCGCCGCCCCCTGTGGAACCTGCGGGATGACCTCGCCGACGCTCGGGCAATGCGCCTGCGTGGGCGGGACCTGGAGCTGCACACTGGCGGCGTCGAACGACGCGTGCCCGGCCTGTCCGGCGGACGCCGGGACGGACTGAGTCAGTCCTCGAGCGCGCCTAGGATGTCGGGAAACTCCTGCTGAAACTCAGCCCCCTCGCGCAGCAGCCATTCCAGCTCGGATGGCGTCAAGGCTCGGGGTGCGGAGGAGGTAGCCGGCTTCGGCTTCGGTGAGTCGGTCGACTCCGAAGCCGAACTGTTCGCTCCAGTAGGTTTCGAGGGGTTCGCCATGTTGCTCACGGAGAGCGTGGAGCGTCGACGGCCGGAGCGCAAGGCGCTGGCTGTCGCGGCTCGCGGTCAGGGTGGTCGAGCTGACGACGGAGCCGCCATTGCTCTCGATGTGCCCGCGCAGATTCGCGAGCGTCGAGCCGAGGCCGACATGGTCGTCGACGAGCACGTACAGGTGCCCGGGCTCGACGACACCGGCGAACGTCGGCTGGAACACGAGTCGGTGGAAGCCATTCGCGCGCGTGTGCGAGACAGTGTTCGTCTGCA
The DNA here is from genome assembly GCA_026225435.1 of Labilithrix luteola. Taxonomy (GTDB): domain Bacteria; phylum Myxococcota_A; class Polyangia; order Polyangiales; family Polyangiaceae; genus JAMFST01. The sequence continues at coordinate 335 of JAMFST010000681.1, read as the reverse complement.
CGAAGGTCGTCACCACGGAAAGCCCGAGTCGCCTGCCAAGGTAATGAGCCATCGCGTCGGGTATGAGGTTGATTCCGGTGGTCTCGATGGCACGAACCGGAGCGAGCGTCGGGCTCGCGCCCGCGAGAGCGTCGCGAAGGCCTCCCACGGCGCTGTCCGGCAGAAGATCGCGCGCGAGCCGCGTCGCCGCCGCGCGCTGCCCCGACTTCGCCGCCAGGTAGTCCGGGTGGGCATCGCGCACGCGCTGGCCTCCGGCGACTATGACGTCGCCCTGTCGCTCCTGATCGATCAGAACCGCGAAGTGATGGTGTCGAGAGGCGGCGCCGCGCCATGGG
>JAMFST010000680.1 GCA_026225435.1 Labilithrix luteola | reverse complement strand
GGTCGACGGCGAGCTCCGGACCGCGGCTCCCCACGCCGTCGGCCAGGAACACCACCGCCACGCGCGCGCCGCGCAGCGACAGGCGCTTCATCCAGCCGCCGCAGCCGAGGGTCTCGTCGTCCGGGTGAGCGGCGACGACGAGGACGCGCTGGTCGTTGGTCAAGGTGCCTCCCAGCGGTAGACGAGGTGGTCGGCGCAGGCCAGATCGGCCGGCTGCGGTTCCTGCGCCGAGCAGCGAGCATACCCGGCGCGGGCGAAGGAGGTCTGGCTGGCGACGTTGGTGTCGCGGATGACCGCCCAGACGCGGCGTGCGCCCAGCTCCGAGGCTGCCCGCTGCGTCGCCTCGGACAGCGCGCGGGTGCCTTCGCCGCGTCCGGTGTGCCCCGCGATCAGGTAGATCGACACGATCGCCTCGCCGCTCCCGTGCGGGTCGAAGCGCACCTGTCCGATCGGGTCGCCGGCGTCGCTCTCTACGATGTACAGGCGCGTCCGCGGGTCCTGGGAGACGCGCGCGTACCAGGCGTCGTGCTCGTCCGGGCGGACGGTGCGTTGCGAGCTGCCGAGCGCGACGATCTCCGGGCGATTGCGCCAGGCGAGCAGGCGATCGCGATCGTCGGCGCCCGCGCGACGCAGCTTCACGAGGCGAAGTCTTCGGGCAAGAAGACGTGACCGCGGGGCACCGCGCGGAGAAGGCGCCGGCCCACCAGCCAGGGGACCAGCTTGGGGGCCAGACCGTGACCGGGGCGGCGGAAGGCGATCTCTGTCGCCGCGAGCACGTGGCCCGTCTCGAGACCTCCCGCGGCCACACACGAGAGCCGGTATCCGGCGCGCGCCGCCGATTCCCCTTCGGTGTAGCCGACGCGCCCCTGGCCGAGAGACGCTTCGAGCGTGCGGATCCCGCTCACGAGCTCGGCCAGCTCGCCCGGCTCGATGGAGAAGCGGTGATCGGGGCCGGGCAGCTCGCGGTCGAGGGTGAAGTGCTTCTCCACGAAGCAGGCGCCGAGCGCCACCGAGCCGAGCGCGGCGACCGGACCGTCGGTGTGATCGCTGAACCCCACCGGCAGGTCGAAGGCCGCGCGCAGCGAAGGCAGGCGCCGCAGGTGCACGTCCGAGGGGGGGGTCGGGTAGCGCGAGGTGCACACCAGCAGCACCAGCTCCTTGCCACCGGCGGCGGTGAAGGCGCGGACGGCGTCGTCGATCTCCCCGAGGGTGGCCATCCCGGTCGACAGCACCGTCGGCAGCCCGCTCCGCGCCATCGCCTCGATGAGCGGCGTGTTGGTCAGGTAGTCCGAGCCGTTCTTCAGCAGCGGCATGCCGGCAGCCTGGATGTCGGCGATCCCTTCGTCGCTGGTCGGCGTGGAGAAGAGGACGATGCCCGCCGCGCGTGCGTGATCGGCGAGCGCGCACAGGCCGGCGCGATCGAGCTCGCAGCGCTTGAACATGTCCCACTGCGCCTCGCGCACCACCTGACCGCGCGAGGTGTACTCGTAGGTCAGCGTGCGGTCGGAGACGAAGTCCTCGGTGCGGTAGTTCTGCAGCTTCACCGCGTCGGCGCCCGCGGCGCGCGCGGCGTCGATGCTCTTGCGGGCGAGATCGAGGTCGCCGTTGTGGTTGATCCCGATCTCCGCGACGACGAAGCAGGGGGCGCCGTCGCCGATGGACTTGGTTCCGATGGAGATGGTCATGGCAACCTCGGGGAAGGGGAGGCGGATGCGAGCGCGTCGAGCACGCGTTCGCGCCCCTGGCCGTCGACCAGGGTGCGAGAGGTGGCCGCGAGCTCCGCGCGCAGCCGAGAATCACCCAGGAGGCGCTCCAGGGCGGAGCCAATGGTGGCGTCACCCTCCCGCGTCAGGTCGACGAGCAGGCAGGCGCCGCGCTTCGCCAGCGCTTCTCCGTTGGGCCGCTGGTTGTCGGCGAGGACCAGGAGCAGGCTCGGGCAACCGCCGTAGGCCAGCTCCCACACCGTGCTCCCCGCGGCGGAGACCGCGGCATCGGCGGCGGCGAGCAGCGGAGCCATGTTCGGCGGTGCGATCACCCAGGCGACCGTCAGGCCGTGCTCGCGGGCGAGGGC
>JAMFST010000068.1 GCA_026225435.1 Labilithrix luteola | reverse complement strand
GGTGACGCCGTGGAGCAGGAAGGTCTGCGGCGTGCCCGCGGCGAGCGCCTCCTCGATGGCGCGTCCGGCCGCGACCTGCGGCTCGGTGAGCACCGGCGCCTCGTCCCGCGGGACCTCGTCGGAGAAGGCGGCCACCACCGTCTCGCGCCGCTCGGTGGTGACGAGCCCCTGCGCTTCGAGGCGCGCCACCACCGAGCGCGCGTTCTTCCAGGTCGCGGTCAGGTGCGGCAGGTGCGCCTCGCCGACGCCGCGGAGGTAGTTCAGGAGCGGACCGGCCTGTCCGCGCAGCGCGGGAGCGGCTTGCGATGCGGCATCCGCGGAACCTTCGCTCGGGGTCGTCGTCGCGGTCGGCCTCACCCACAGCGTCGTCCGCGACGACACGCCGCGGTTCGTGGTGAAGAGCGAGAGCTCGTCGGTCTCCTTCGCCGTCGCGCGGTCCACCGGCGGGAGCGCGAGCTTGGCCGCCTCACCGATCGGCGCCAGGTAGTACGACGACACCTCGCGCACGAAGGTGAGGAGATCCGCCGGCAGCGAGTCCCCCTGGAGGCGCGCGGCGATCGGCTTCAGCGGGCCTGCCGCCGGATCCGGCTCGGTCTCGCGGATGGCGAGCACGACCCCGGGAAGTCGCCGCCCCGCAAATGGGCACACGACGCGGTCGCCCGGCACGAGCACCGCAGCGAGCGACGGCGGAACCTCGTAGCTGTAGGCGCGCGCGAGCGGAACCGGGAGAGCGACGTCGGCGATCAGCAAGGAGGGGGTCCTCTTAGCGCATCGCCGCGCGACGCCCTCCATGCGCGCACCTCACTGCGCGGACGAAGCGGGCGGGACGAGCTGCGGCAAGTTGCTCGGGAGCGCGAAGGCGCTGGGGATGGCCAGGTTCGACGGGATCGGCGGCAGACCGCTGGGGAGCGGGAAGGGGAGACCGGGGATGCCGCCATTGGCCGCCGTCGCCGTGCCGGCGGGGCCGCCACCTCCGCCGTCCACGTGCGTCGGATGCGGGTGGCCAGGCGTCCCCGGCGTCCCCGGATTGGCCGGCGTGGCACCGCCGAGCGGAGCGAGAGGCGCGAGCGGCGCCGCGGAGACGGTCGCCGTCGGGGTGGCCACGGTCACCACCGGCGGCACCACCGTCGCCGCGGGCGCGGGGTTGGGCGTGTCGTTCCCCGGCTGCTGGCAAGCGACGAGGACCGCGGGCCCGGCGGCCATCACGGCGAGCACGATCAGGCCAAACGGCCGCAGCGAAACCAGCGAACAGGAGCGCATGGCGCGCTACCGTAGCGCGCTCGGGCGGCCCCGGGCGATACTGTGCTGACCATGCCTCTCCCTCCGGACGCGGACAACGCGAGCGACGCGCCGACCGCGCCGAGTGCGCAGCCCGCACCCGGCGTGCCTGCGCCGGCAGCTTCCGGCTCGACGCTGGAGCCGGTCGACGACCGCGGCACGCTCCCTCCGCGGCCGGACTCCGCGCCGTCGTCGCGCTTCGGCCGCCTCGCCCGGCTGACCGCGCTCGCCCCCAAGGTGCTCCCCTTCGCGGTCGAGGGGATGCGCCGCGCCATCAACACGCGCCCTGGCCAGCGCGAGCGCACCGAGGACGAGGAGCGCGAGTCGCGCGCCAAGATGCTCTCCACGGCGAAGAAGACCGCCGAGGCGATGCTCAAGACGCTCGGCGACATGAAGGGGCTGCCGCTGAAGTTCGGGCAGATGGCCTCGTACATCGACGGCCTGGCGCCGCCTGGCTACGAGGACAAGTTCCAGGAGGTGCTCAAGCGCCTGCAAGCCAAGGCTCCGCCGGTCTCGCGTGAGGCCGCGGTGCAGGTGGTGAAGAGCGAGCTCGGAGGATCACCGCAGACGATCTTCGCCGCCTTCGATCTCGATCCCTTCGCCGCCGCCAGCGTGGGCCAGGTGCACCGGGCGACCACCAAGGGGGGCGACGTGGTCGCCGTGAAGGTGCAGTACCCGGGGATCGACAAGGCGATCGAGAACGACCTGAAGAGCCTGTCGATGCTGGAGACGATGTTCGCGCCAGTGGGGCGTCGCTACCACTCGAAGGAGACGCTCGAGGAGGTGCGCGCCGTCTTCATGGCGGAGCTGGATTACAGCAAGGAAGCCGAGACCAGCGAGACCTTTCGCCGCATCCACGCCGACGACGATCAGATCGTCATCCCCCGCGTGCACCACTCGCTGACCACGCGCCGCGTGCTGACCCTCGAGCTGATCGGTGGGCAGGACTACGCGACCTTCGTGAAGACCGCCTCGCAGGAGGAGAAGAACGCCGCCGGCGCGACCATCTTCCGCTTCATGTTCCGCCCGCTGCACGTCCACGGGCTGATGTACGCCGATCCCCATCCGGGGAATTACCGCTTCCTCGGCGGCGGCAAGGTCGGCTTCCTCGACTTCGGCTGCGTGAAGCAGCTGCCGCCGCACCTGGCGACGGCCATGAGCAGCTACATCCGCGCGGCGCAGAAGGAGGACTGGGGCGCCTTCTACCGCGCTTGCCACGATGTCCTCGGCTTCGACGAGAGCGATCGCGACGGGTGGCGTCTGTACACCGAGTACGTCAAGACGATGCTCGAGCCGCTGCGCTACGACCGCCCCTTCAAGTACACCCAGCAGTACGCGCGCGAAGCGGTGGCCTACCTGGTGCGCGGCGGGCGAGACATCGTCTTCAAGGACGACGACCCGCTCCCCAACCTGCCCAAGCCGATCCACATGCCGAGCGACCTCACCTTCGTGAACCGCCTGCAGTGGGGCTTCGCCAGCGTGATGGGCGGGCTCGAGGCCGAGGCGAACTTCTTCCGCATCGTGGATCCCTGGCTCGACGCCGCCGTGACTCCGCCGCCCACGTGACGCGAGCTTCTTCGACGGCCACCGCCGCGGCTCACGCGTCGTCCGAGGTGCCTGGCTTCTCCTTCGATCCGGCGCGCTCGTACGGCGATCCGGCGAGCGAGAACCTCGTCGTGCACGCCGATCACCTGGTGGCGCTGGCGGCGCTCGCGCCACGCTTCACCGGCCAGGTGCGCTGCGCCTACGTCGATCCGCCGTACAACACGGGGCGCGCCTTCGCCGAGTACGACGACGACTGCGATCCCGAGACCTGGCGCGCGCGGACGCTGGCGCTGCTCGAGGCGACGCACCCGCTGGTGGCCAGCGATGGCGCGCTCTTCCTGCAGATCGGCGATCGCGAGCTGGGGCAGGCGCTGGAGGCGGGCGATCGGGTCTTCGGCCGGAAGAATCGCGTCTCCTTGATCACCGTGGTGCGCAGCGCGGCCACCGGGCACAAGGCGCAGAACCTCGGGCCGGTGAACGTCAGCGACTTCATCGTCATGTACGCGCGCGACCGCGCTCGGCTGCGCGCCGTGCCGCAGGTGAAGGCGCGCGTCGGGCTGGATCCGGCCTACTCGACCTGGCTGGAGAACCCGGCCGATCCGCCGAAGCGCTGGAGGTATGCGCCGCTGGCCCGCACGTTCGCCCGCACGCTCGGGCACGCGAGCACGGTGGTCGCCACCAAGGCGCTCGGGCGCGCGGTCTTTCGCGGCGAGCTCGCCCGCTTCGCCCTCGCCAACCGGGAGCGCGTGGTGCGCTTCGCTCAGCCGCGTTACGAGGCGGTCAGCAACGAGGCGCGCGCCGCCATCGATCGCTCGCGGGCCGCGCCCGAGCCCACCTTCGTGCTCGATCGGCCGGGGTACAAATGTCTCTTCCTCCACCACGGTGATCGGGTGCTCTTCCTCGCCGACAAGGTGCGGGAGATCGACGGCGAGCTCGCCCAGGTGGAGCCGCTCACCAACGTCTGGGACGACATCCGCTTCCAGGGGATCGCCGGCGAAGGCGGGGTGGTCTTTCCGCGCAACAAGAAGCCCGAGCGGCTGATGCAGCGCCTCCTGGCGATGACCTCGGAGCCGGGCGACTGGGTGCTCGATCCCTGCCTCGGCAGCGGGACCACCGCGGCGGTCGCGCAGAAGATGCAGCGGCGGTGGATCGGCGTGGAGCGCGGCGGGCACCTCGACACGCTCGCCTTGCCCCGGCTGCGTCGCGTGATCGACGGCCTCGACGACAGCGGCGTGACCCGGTCGTGCGGCTGGTCCGGCGGTGGAGGCTTTCGTGTCCACGCGTGACCGCGCCCGGGCGTTCACCGGTCTGCTCGCCATCGCCGCGGGTGCGTCCGTCGTCGCCTGCGGATCGCAGCACGCGACGGTCGGTCCAGCCGGTCCGGGCGAAGGCGGATCGCTCGACGCCGGCCTCGCCCTCGCCCCCACCGATGGCGCCGCCCCCTCGTCCGTGGCCGCCGTGGCCGACGCCATCCGCGCCGAGCGCTGGGGCGACGCGCTCACCCTGCTCGATTCGCTCGGCCCGGCGGACCACGACCGCACCGACATCCGCTACGCGCGCGGCCGCACGCTCCTCGCGCTCCGTCGCTTCCCGGAGGCGATCACCGCCTTCGACGATCTGGAGACCAGCCTCCCCTTGCTCGGCGCCGACATCGGCCACCGGCGCGCGGAGGCCGAGCTCGAGGTGGGGCCGTACGACAAGGCGGGGGAGTTCTTCGCCGCGCAGGCGACGGCGCTGGGGCAGCTCACCGCCTCGCGCGCCTTCGAGAAGGCCGGCGACTCGGCCCGCGCGATGACCAGCTGCGATCGGGTCATCCAGACGGACAAGCGGACCCGCGCGCAGGAGGCCGAGGCGCGCGATCGCCGGGTGCGTCTGGGGACGCGTGACGTGGCGGCGATGGTGGCCGACGCTCGCTGGCTGGCGGTGCATGCGCCCGATCTCGAGTCCGGCCTGCGCGCCGACGCCACCCTGAAGCGGCTCGACCCCGCCTCGCCGCTCACCGCCGAGGAGCGCATGAAGCGCGCCCAGGTGCTCTCCGATGCAGGAAAGTACAGCGAGGCGCTGGCCGTCCTCTCCGACGTGGCGGGCGCGCCGGGAAAGGCGGTGCCCGATCTCGAGCGGCAGCGAGCGCGGGCCTACGTCCTCTACAAATCGCGGGCGCACTACCTGGAGGCGGCCGTCGCGCTGTCGTCGTGCGCCCAGTCGGGCGGGGAGCACGCCGCCGAGGACGCCTTCCACGCCGCGCGCTCGCTCTCGCGCGCCGATCGCGACGAGTCGGCGCAGGTGGCCTACCGCACGGTGGCGCAGAAGTACGGCGGCACCAGCTGGGCGGCCGAGGCGAGCTTCCTCGCGGCGCGCATCGATCTGCTCCACGGTCGCTGGGAGGCCGCTGCCCGTGGCTTCGACCAGCACCTGAAATCGTACAAATCAGGAAATGGACGCGAGGCGCGCTCCGATCGGGCGCTGTCGCACCTGCTGGCCGGGCACTACAAGATCGCTCGCCGCCTGTACGAGGAGCTCTCCGACGGCGAGGCGGACGCGCTCGGCGGCGCGCGCGCAGCGACCATGGCGGCGCTCGCGGCCTACAAGGACGGAGAGAAGACGCAGGCCATCGCCCGGTGGACGGACGTGGCCCGCTCGCACCCGCTCACCTGGCCAGCGCTGGTCGCGCGCGCGCGCCTGGCGCAGATCGGCGCGCCGGTCCCGCCGGTGATCGACGACGCGCTCGGCGTGGAGGGGAGCGATCCGCTGAACCCGCCGCTGCCGCCGCCGGTGGACACGCTCCACCTGCTCGGCTTCGACGACGACGCGGAAGAGGCGCTCAAGACCCGCGAGGCTGCGCTGGTGGCTGCGCTCCCCGCTCGCCCCACCGAGGCGCTATGCGAGGCGTACGGCCACCTCGGTCGCGCGCAGCGTCGCTTCCAGGTGTCGCAGGGGGTGCCCGCGGCGCTGCTCGCGTCGGCGCCGTCACCGCGAACGCGCTGGGCCTGGGACTGCGCGTACCCCGAGCCGTACTCCGCCGACGTGCGCACCTACGCGGCGGCCGACGGCGTCGACCTCGCGCTCGTCTACGGCGTAATGCGTCAAGAGAGCGCCTTCAACGCCACCGTCGTCTCGGCGGCGAACGCCTACGGCCTGCTCCAGATCATCCCCGACACCGCGGCCAAGCTGGCCAAGGCCGAGGGGCTCAAGCCGGACGACGCCGACGAGGCGCACCTGGTCGACCCCGAGCTCAACGTGCGCCTCGGGACGCGCTACCTGCGCGATCTCGTGGCCCGCTTCGACGGCCAGCTCCCGCTCGCCGCCGCCGCTTACAACGCCGGAGAGGAGGCCGTCGACCGCTGGAAGACGCGTGGGCAGAACCTCGACGTGGACACCTTCGTCGAGCGCATCCCCTATGCCGAGACGCGCACCTACGTCATCAAGGTGATGGGAAACGTGGCTCGCTACGGCTTCCTGTCCCGCGGCGATACCGGCGTGCCGCCGGTCAAGCTCGCCCTCGAATGACGCAGTTGCCCGTTCCGGGCGCAGATGCAGTAAACCACTGCCCTCGCCAGTGCTCGGGATACTCGCCGCTCTCGTCTTCATCGCGCTGAACGGCTTCTTCGTCGCAGCCGAGTTCGCCCTCGTGAAGGTGCGGGCGACGCAGCTGCACGCGCGGATTCGCCGGGGGGAGCGCCGCGCGCTGGTGGCCCAGACGGTCATCTCCAAGCTCGAACGGTACCTCTCGGTCACCCAGTTCGGCATCACCCTGGCGAGCCTCGGCCTCGGCTGGATCGGCGAGCCGGCCATCAGCCGCGTGCTCACCGACGTGTGGCTGCGCGTCCGCGGGCAGGAGCCGGGAGAGGTGTCCCACGTGGTGCTGGTGGTGCTCGCCTTCACCATCCTCACGTTCGGGCACGTGCTCTTCGGGGAGCTGGTCCCCAAGCTGGTGGCCATCCAGCGCTCGGAGGAGACGGCGCTCTTCGTCGCCCTGCCGCTGCGCTTCATCTACTTCACCTTCCGTCCGCTCCTCTTCATCCTCGAGGCGTCGACCAAGGTCCTGCTCCGCTCGATGGGGCTGCGCGCCGACGCCGCCAGCGAAGGCTCGCTCTCGGAAGAAGAGGTGCTCGGTATCCTCGCCGCCAACGCCACGCGCGGCACGCTGGGGAAGGAGCGCGCAGAGCTCATCGGCCGCGTCGTCGCCTTCGCCCAGCGCACGGCGCGCACCGCGATGGTGCCGCGCGTCGATGTCGTCTCGCTCCCGGTGACCCTCACCGGCAAGGAGGCGCGCGCGCAGCTCGTGAACCATCAGTACTCGCGCCTGCCGCTCACGCGGGAGAAGTCGCTCGACGAGATCGCCGGCTACATCTACGCCAAGGACTTCCTCCTCAGCCCCGACGCCGACTCGCTCAGCGATCTGTGGCCGCTGCGGCGTGACGCGGTCTTCGTGCCGGAGACGCAGAACCTGGTCGACGTGCTCCGCGAGATGCAGCGCACGCACACGCCCATCGCCATCGTCGTCGACGAATACGGCGGGACCAGCGGCATCGTCACCATGGAGGATCTGCTCGAGGAGATCGTCGGCGAGATCCGCGACGAGTTCGACGAGGAGCCGGCCCACATCGTGGAGGTGCGGGAGAAGAACGGGAAGATCGCCTGGGACGTCGACGCCCGCGCGCTCATGGAGGAGCTGCGCGTGCTCGGCGTCAGTGTCGAGACCGATCAAGCCGCCGAGATGGTCGGCGCGGTGGTGCTCGAGGAGCTCGGTCGTGTCCCCCGCAAGGGGGACAAGGTGGAGATCGCGCCGCACACGACGGCGACGGTGTCGGCCATCTCGCGGCGCCGGGTCACCCGCGTGCGCGTGCGCGTCACCGAGCCGGGGCAAGCGCAGGTGAGCATCCCCGACGTGAGCCCCGAGCCGCCAGTGGACGCCGCGGACGGAGCCGACGGAGGCGAGGACAAGTGAAGCGCGGCGGTCTGATCGCCACCTTGGTGATCACCATCGCCGCCCTCGTGCTCTCCGCGGTTCGGCTTCGCCCGGACGGCGACCTCACGGCGATGTTCCCCAGCGGCGCGCCGATCGACGCGCTCGGCGAGTACGTGCGCGCCTTCCATGGCGGGGGCGCCGGCATCGTGCTCGTTCGCGGCAGCGACGCGACGCGGGTGGCGGCAGCGGCGCTGGCGGTGACCGAGGCGCTGCGCAAGACCGCGGAGCTCGGCGTGGAAGAGGCGCACCCGGCGTCGGCGGCGGAACCCTCGACGGACCGGCTCGATCCGACGCGCGCCTGGGTCTACGCCGGGCCGCGCGCGCGGGCTCGTCTCGCGGTAGCGCTCACCCCGGAAGGGATGGCCGCGCGGCTCGCCGGGACGCGGGCGCTGCTCCTCGCGCCGGGATCTTCCGACGTCGAGAGCTGGCTCGCGCGCGATCCGCTGCGCCTCGCCGCCATCCCGTACGAGGAGCGCGCCGGCAGCGGCGAGTACCGGCAGGGGATCGGCCTGTCCACCGGCGGCGGCGCGCCCACCGCGGACGACGGGCGCGCGGTCCTGGTCGTCTTTCATCCGGCCGGCAACGCCTTCGACTCGGCCGACGCGCGCCGCATCACCGACGAGGTGCACGCCGCGCTCGAGGGGCCGCGCGCGGCCTTTTCCGACGTGACCTTCTCGGTCACCGGCGGTCACGCCATCGCCGCCGCCACCGAGGAGCTCCTGCGCCGCGACCTCACCGTCAGCGGCACGCTCTCGTTCCTCCTCGCTGCCTCGATGTTCTTCGTCACCTTCGGCCGTGGTCGTGCGCTCGTCGCCGTGCTCCCGCCGCTCATCGCCGGCACCGCCTGGACGGCCGGGATCTGCGCGATCGTCTGGCCGCGTCCGAGCGCGCTGGCGCTGGCCTTCTGTGCCGTGGTGGTCGGCGTGGGGGTCGACACCGGCGTGCACGTGTACGCCGCCCTGCTCGACGCGCGCCGTGCCGGGATGAGCCCGCGCGAGGCGGCCGTCGAGGCGCGACGGAAGACCGCGCGACCGACCTTGGTGGCAGCAACGGCGGCGGCCTCGGCGTTCGCGGCGCTCGCGCTCAGCGAGCTTCCGGCGATGCGTCAGCTCGGCGTCCTGTGCGCCGCGGGGGAGCTGCTCACCGCCGTCGCCATCGTGCAGATGACGCCGGAGATCGCCGCGCTGCTGGAGCGAGGCGACCCGCCGCCGGCGCGCGTGCCGACGATCCTCGGCCTCCTCCTGGCAAACCCGTCCGCGGCGCGCGCGGTCCGCGGTCTCCTGTACCTCGCGCTCGTGGTCATCGTCGCGCTCTTCGCCTGGCGCGGCGGTCCGCCGGTCAGCGAGTCGACCGTGGCCATCAAGTCGCAAGCGATCGCCCCGCTGGCGACGTACGACGAGATCGATCACCTGTACGGCGGCGGGCAGACCGAGCTGGTCGCCCTCAGTCACGGCGCCGATCGCGACGCGGCCGCCGCGCGCGCCGATGCGGTCGCCGAGGCGGCCGAGAGCCGGCAGGCGGGCGGGGGAGTGCTCGGTGTCGACGCGCTCTCCGCCTTCGCCCCGGCGCCGGCCACGCAGCGGGCGCGCCTCGCCGAGCGCGATCGGCTCGACCTGCCGGCGCACGTCACCGCGCTGACCGATGCGCTGCGCAGCGCGGGCTTCGATCCGGAGGCCTGCGCCCCCGCGATCACCGCCTTCGCCCACCCGAGCGAGACGGTGACGCCGCTCGACGCCGAGGCGCCACAAGCGCTGATCGAGCGCTACCTCGAGCCGGCCCGCACCGGCGCTCCCGGCGGCGCGTACCTCGCGGTGACCTTCATCCACCCCGAGGAGCCGGCCAACCCGGATCTTGCGACCTTGCTCGAGGCGGCGGATCCGGCGCTCGGGCTCACCAGCTACGCCGCGCTCGAGATCCGCCTGCGCGAGATCCTCTCCAAGGATCTGCCCAAAGTGGCTCTGGTGGCGCTGGTCCTGGTGGTGCTCGCGCTGCGCACGCTCCTCGGCAAGTGGCGCCTGGTCGCGCTGGCGGCGCTCGTCCTCGCGCTCGAGCTCGTCGCGCTGGCGGTGTTCATGCGCGCGCTGCACGTCCGCTGGCACGTCTACGACGCGCTGGTGCTCCCGGTGCTCGTCGGGGTGACGATCGACGAGTCGATGTTCCTCCTTCACGCCGCACGGCAAGCCGAGAAGGACGGGAAGACCGGGGACGCCGTCGTGCTCGGGGCCCTCCACGAGCAGGGGCCGCTCGTCGTGGCGACCGCGCTGACGACGACCGCCGGATTCGCCGCGCTCCTCTTCTGCAAGTTCGACGGATTGTTCGACCTTGGCGCCGTCGGAGTCCTCGGGGTGCTCCTCGGTCTGGTCGCCGCGCTCGTCATCGTGCCGGCCGGTCTGGCGCTCGCGCGGAGGGACCGCAGATAGGGCAATTCCACAGC
>JAMFST010000679.1 GCA_026225435.1 Labilithrix luteola | reverse complement strand
GTCGTCCTCGTTCGACACCGCCCGCGGCTACGGCCTGAGCGAGGAGCGGCTCGGTCGCGCGCTCGAGGGGCGGCGCGAGCGCGTCGTCCTCTCCAGCAAGGGGGGCTACGGCGTCGACGGCGTGCCCGACTGGACCGGCCTCACCATCACCCGCGGCATCGACGACGCCCTCGGCCGTCTGCGCACCGATCACCTCGACGTCTTCCACCTGCACTCCTGCGGGCGCGACGTCCTCTCCCGCGGCGACATCCAGCGCGCCCTGTCCGACGCGCGCGACGCGGGGAAGATCCGCGTCGCCGCCTACTCCGGGGAGAACGAAGATCTCGCCGCCGCCCTCGACAGCGGAGCGTTCGGCAGCGTGCAGCTGTCGATCAACGTGTGCGATCAACAGGCCGCCACCGAGCTCGTGCCGCTCGCCGCCGAGCGCGGTCACGGGATCATCGCCAAGCGCCCGCTCGCCAACGTCCCCTGGCGCCACGAGACGCTCCCCGAGGGGCAGTACGTGGAGACCTACTGGCGTCGCTTCCGGGTCATGGGGCTGCACCAGTGGGGTAGCGACTGGCTCGATCGCGCCGTGCGCTTCTCCGCCTTCACCCCCGGCGTCTCCTCGATCATCGTCGGCACCCGCTCGCTCGAGCACCTCGCGGCGGCGGCGGCGGCCATCGCTCGCGGCCCGTTGCCGGTCGAGGAGCGCAGCGCGCTCACCGCGCTCTTCCACGAGCACGGCCAGAGCTGGCGCGGCGAGATCTGATCAGCCCGGGGCGCTCCCCTCGTCGAGCTCGACGCGGAGGTTGGCGATCAGGCTCGGCATCTTGCCGCCCGGCACGTTGAGACCGACCAGGCGGTCGAACTCGGGGAGCTTCTCGAGGTGCGCGGCGGCTTCCTCGCCGGCGTCGACCAGATGAAGGAGGGACGTCGCAGCCATGACGACGCGAGCGGAGACAGGCGCCCCTTCGACCGGGCCGTGGTGCGCGAGGCAGGCCTCGACGATCGCCGCCGGAAGGCGCCAGGCGCGCGCCACGTCGGCGCCGGCCTGGGTGTGGTGCTTGGCCACCAGCTCGGAGGCGATCTCCACGTCGACCTCGAGCTTCATGCTGGCGAGGATGCGGTAGACGCGCGCCTCGCCGATGTCGTGGAGCAGGCCGCACAGGTAGGCGAGCTGGAAGCTCGGACCGGCGACGTCACGCGAGACGGCGCGCGCGGCCATCGCCAGGCGCACGCTGGCGTCGAAGGAGCGCGAGACCTGCGCCTGGTACTTGGGGAGCTCGCCGTTGGAGCGCTCGTAGGCGGCCCGCAGCAGCAAGTCACGGGAGGTGGCGAGCCCGAGGCGCACCAGCGCCCCTTGCGTCGAGTTGATGCGCGCCCCGCGGGAGAATGCCGCCGAGCTGGCGAGCGCCACGAAGCGAGCGGCCAGCGACGGATCGTGATCCACCAGCTTGGCGATGTTCGACATGCTGGTGCGCGGATCCTCGGCCAGACGCAGCGCCTCGGCGGCCGACGCCGGCAGGAGCGGAAGACCGGCGCGCCCGGTGGCCAGCTCCTTGACCAGCAGCTCCTCGGCCGTCGCCCGGATGGTGGTCGCGTCGGGGACCAGCGACACCACCGGACCGCTTCCGTGCGGAGCGGCCAGCGTGACCCGGTTGCGCCCCACCTTCTTCGAGGTGTACAGCGCGGCGTCGGCGCGGCTGCAGACCGACTTCACGTCGCGATCGGCGCCGCCCGGCTCGTGCGTCGCCACGCCGAAGCTGGCGGTGACCGCGCGGCCGATCGAGGGGATGCTGAGCGCGGCGATCGCCTGGCGCTGGTTCTCGGCCAGCTCCATCGCCGTCGTGGCGTCGACGTCGGGCGCGAGCAGGACGAACTCCTCGCCGCCGAAGCGACCACAGAAGTCGTTCGGCCGCGAGTTCTTCCGCATGCACTCGCTGACCTTCTGCAGCACCTCGTCGCCCGTCGCGTGGCCGAACTCGTCGTTCACCCGCTTGAAGTGGTCGATGTCGAGGAAGAGCAGGGCGAAGCGGCGGCCGGTGTTGAAGAGGCGCTCCATCGCCGAGTCGAGCGCGCGGCGGTTGGCGACGCCGGTGAGCGTGTCGGTGGCGGCGGCGCGGAAGTAGACGTCGCGCTCCTGCCGCATGCGGTTCATGCGGTCGCGCTCGCGCTTGTTGCGCAGCTGGACGCGGATGCGCGCCTGCAGCTCGGCGACGCGGTCCTCGTCGTTGACCGCGATGAGGCAGTCGTCGGCGCCGCACATCAGGCCGCGGACGATGACATCTTTGTCCTCGACGGCGGACGACAGGAGGATGATCGGCGTCTGCGCCCAGCCGTCGGCCGCGCGCAGCTCGCCACACAGCTCGAAGCCGGTGCCCGACGGCATGCTCAGGTCGATGAGGACCAGGTCGGCCGCCTCGGAGCGAAGGAGGTCGTAGTGCTCTCCAGGCCCACGCACGACCACGTCGTAGCCGCTCTCCCGGAGCGCGTCGCCGATGCGTCCGCCTAGGTTGGAGGCGCCGTCGGCGATGGCGACCCGCGCCGGCCGCTCCGGAGACGGTGCCGGGATCGACGGCCCGACGGTCGGTATCGCTGGCCCGCTGGGGATACTGGCGAGTGCGACCGCCCCAGGGACCCCGGAACGCGGGCGCGCGCTCACGACGGTCAACCTCGGCGCCTGCGACGCATTACCCATGGACAGTCAGAACGGCAGGTCGGCGAAAGACTGAAGCGACCTTGCAGCTAATGGACCAACAAACTTCACAAAACCTGACACGTATCCACGAACGAGAGCCGCGCGTTGCGAGGGAAGAGCTCGCTGGCCTCCCCGTAGCCCACGCGGATGAGGAGAGTGGCTCGCCAGGGGGAGGCCTCTCACGGCTTGCGCTTGCGCATCCCGAGGAGGACGAACGCGCCGATCGTGGCGAAGGCGAGCGCCGTGGTGGGCGACTCGGGGCGCTTGGTCGGCGCGGTCCGGCAGCCGCCGCCGGCGCTGTCGTTGGCTTCGTCCACGCTTACCTGCGCCTCCGCCGGGGTGCCGGAGCCGGTGATCTCGCAGCTGGAGTAGATGGAGCAGGTCTCGTTGATCTGCTTGGTCACGGTGCGGATGTTCGACAGCTCGGACTGGTCCGCCGACGCCGCGAGGATGAAGTCCTGGGTCATCGCCGCGTGGGCGATGTCGCTGCGGATGCGGGTGATGCGCACGGTGGTGCCGCTCAACCCGGCGAAGAGTGTGTTGATGTCGTCGTCGCGCACCTGCTCGGCGCTCTCGCTCGCCCCGGCGTCGCTCGTCCCCGCGTCGGCCGCAGCACCGCCGTCGGGCGCGCTCACGGTCACCGGCAGGTAGTCCTCGCTCGCGTCGGTGGGGGACGGCTGGTAGCCGTACCCGTAGTACTGGCCGCCGCCGAGGATCACCGACGTGAGCTGCTGCTCGTTCACGTCGATGGAGCTCTCGATCTCCCAGCCCTTGCCGCCGAGCGCCGCCTCGTTCTGCGCGCGCAGCGTGGTGTAGTTGCTCGATCCGAGGTTGTCGTCCCAGACGAGCTGGGAATCTTCGATATGGTAGTAGGGGAAATTCTGCGGCTCATAGCGCCCTTCGCTCACCACCCAGATGGTGATGCCGACGGTGCTCCCGGTGCCGATGGCCGCCATGCGCAGCGGCAGGGAGAGCGACATGCCCGGGATGGTGACGCGCACCGGGCGCATCGCCTGGATCCCCTCGTCGGGCAGCAGCTTCATCGCGAGGAAGTCGAAGCCCTCGGTGACGTAGGCGTCGATGATCGGCGTGACGTCGGCCGGGATGACGAAGCCGTTGGTCGACAGCCAGTCGTTGAGCGCGCTCGAGTCGGTGGCGTGCAGCTGCACCGTCTCGTAGGGGCCCACGGTCTGCGCCTTGGTGACGGACACACCCGCCACGCCGGCGTCCCCCGCCGCAAACGTGGCGTTCGCCTCGCCGCCAGAGCCGACCGTCAGGCACGAATTCGGGGGCGAGGGGCAGTCGCTCGGCGGCGGGTTGATCGACGTGGCGGTGAGCGCGTCGACCGACTGGAAGAGGACGTCGGCCGAGAGCCCCACGTCGACGGTGCCGTGGATGGGGAGCACCCAGGCGAAGGACGAGGGGGAGCCGG
>JAMFST010000678.1 GCA_026225435.1 Labilithrix luteola | reverse complement strand
GCCTCGGCGGCTTCACCGCACCGCGCGCCGACGTCGGCACCAAGATCAAGATCAAGCCGCACCTCAACGACTCCAACGAGGTCCGCCTCGAGCTGTCCGAGGAGATCAGCGAGGCCGGCGCCACGCTCCCCGGAGCGCTCGGCGCCATCCCCATCGCCAAGCGCACCGCGACGACGACGGTCATCGTGAAGGATCAGCAGACCATCGTGATCGGCGGGCTCATTCGCAGCGTGAACAGCCGCACCGTGCAGAGCGTGCCGTTTCTCGGCGACATCCCGGTCCTGGGCGCGCTCTTTCGCACCACCAGCAAGACGATGGAGAAGCGCGACCTCGTCCTCATCCTCACGCCGTACATCATCCGCGAGCAGTCCGACCTGCGCACGGTGTTCCAGCGCAAGATGGAGGAGCGGCAGCAGTACCTCGATCACTACTTCGTGTTCAGCGACAACGGCGATTACGAGCCGCCCAAGGACTACTCGCGCGCCACCGGGCTCATCGAGCACGTGCGCCAGTCGTACCTCGAGGTGGAGGAGCGCAAGCACCTCGACGAGCTGACCCGGCCGAAGGAGGTGCTCACGCACACACCGAGCGAGCCGCTGCAGATGCCCGCGAGCGCTGCCAGACCTTAGACTACGCGAACCAGCGGCGCCGGGCCCACTCGCTCATGGCGATGCCCGCGGCCACCGTCACCGGCAGCGACTGGTTCACCCCGTGGAGTGGGATACCGACCACCACGTCGGCGGCGCGGAGCAGCGAGTCGGACAGCCCCGCGCGCTCGCTCCCGAAGAGCAGCACGACCTCGGGCGGGAAGGGGGCCGGATCGTACAGGCTGCGCGTCGCCGCCTCGCGCTCGAAGGCCCACAGCGGCCGCCCCTTCACCCGCTCGAGGAACTCCGCTTCGTCCTCGGTCGTCACGATCGACTCGTACTTCTCCATCCCCATCGACGCCTTCTCGTAATAGGGCGCGCGGCCGATGACGAAGATCTCGCGGGCGAGGAAGTTGTGCGCCACGCGGATGATGGCGCCGACGGAGAAGGCGTTCTGGCAATTGTACACCGCCACGGAGAACGGATGCCGCAGCGGCGCCAGCGCGGCGCGCACGTCCTCGGGCGATTCGTCGATGGGGGTTCGCAGGGCCACGGCGGTCGGCAGGGTAGCCCAGGAGGATCCACGCGGGGGCCTCGGTGGGGCGCGGGCGGACCATGCTCTGGGAGATCCCACTGGCGGAAAAGCAGCCCGTTTTCATCGGCACCGCCCTTGCTGTTCCAGCCTCACAACCATGTTCCAGTCACCCCGCCGCCGCCTGGTCTCCGCCGGTCTCCTCGCTGCGTCGCTCGCTTCGGTGTCGGCGCTCGCCGCCTGCAGCTCCGCGGATCCGACCTTGCCGGAGTCCTTCGCCCTCACGCCCGACGCGGGCGGCGTGACGGTGAACGTGGTGACCGCCGACGCCGGCACCAAGGACGCTGCCGTCGACGCCATGACGGCTCCCGACGCCACCAGCAGCGACAGCCTCGGCCTCTTCGACGCGGGCCCGCCGGTCGTCGGCTACGCCGCGTCGCACCCCTCGTTCCCGCAGATCCTCAACAGCGGTGGTCCCGTGCTGACCTCGCCGAAGTTCGTCCTCCTCAGCTGGGATGGCTACGACTACGAGAGCGAGATCGAGGAGCTCGCCGGTCGCATCGGCGGCAGCACCTACTGGAGCAACGTCACCAGCGAGTACGGCATCGGCGCCGGCACCTACGTGAAGCGGGTGAGCCTCGGCGCCAAGAGCGACGCGCAGCCCTTCTATACCGACGCGCAGCTGCAGACGCTCCTCGCGACGGACTTCTCCGCGCTCCCGGACCTCGGCACGCCGGATCCGACCGCGGTGTACATCTTCCTCATCCCCAAGACGTCGCAGGTCACCCTGCAGGGCTCCACCAGCTGCCAGGGCTTCGCCGGCTACCACGAGCAGGCGACCGTCGGCTCCGCCACCGTCGCCTACGCGGTCATCGGCGAGTGCGCGACCTTCAACGGTCTCACCGGCATCGACGCCGTCACCGGCACCCTCAGCCACGAGATGATCGAGGCGGTCACCGATCCGTTCCCCGACACCGCGCCGGCGTACCAGAACCCCTCCAACGCCAATCTCGGCTGGTCCGAGGGGGCGTCGGGCGGCGAGCTGGCGGACATGTGCGCCGGCGATCCGGAGGCCTTCTTCAAGAGCGAGGAGATCTCCATCGACGCCGGCGCGGTCGGCTCGGTCGTCCTGCAGCGCTCCTGGTCGAACGCGCTCATCGCCACCGGCGTCGACCCGTGCGTGCCGGATCTCCCCAATGCCGCCTTCTTCGAGGCGATGCCGGTGGTGCCCGACGTCCTCGACGTCTCCTTCTCCGACACGCCCGGCACCTTCCAGATCGACGGTGTCGACACGTCGAGCGGCAGCCGCACCTTCGAGCTGGACCTCTTCAGCGACCGCCCGGGGAGCGACTGGACGGTCAGCGGCTACGATCTGCAGGGGGCCATCGACAACGCCACCTACATGACCTTCAGCTTCACCGGTGGCACCTCCGACGCCGGCGCGGACTCTTCCAGCGCCACCGGCAACAACGGGACGAAGCTGATGGTCACCATCACCCCGACCGCCCTCGGGCTGGCCAACCCGGGCGTCTACGAGTTCGGCATCCTCTCCGAGAAGGGGACGGCGACCGATGGCCTGGCCCACTTTGCCTGGGGTATGGTGGGGATCGGCGGCACCTGACACAGGTCACGCTTGACAGAGAGAGCGCTGTCGGTAAATTGCGCGCCCCCGGGGATGGGGTGCGTGTTCCGCAAGAGCGCGCCTCCGTTACCGAGTCCGAACCAGTCCCTCCTTCGACGGTGTGCCCAGAACCGATGCCCACGATTAATCAGCTCATCAACCAAGGGCGTCAGGCTGCCCGCTTCAAGACGGCCTCCCCTGCACTCAAGAGCTGCCCGCAGAAGCGCGGCGTCTGCGTGCGCGTGTACACGACCACCCCGAAGAAGCCGAACTCGGCGCTCCGCAAGGTCTGCCGCGTTCGCCTGACCAACGGGATGGAAGTCACCTCGTACATCCCGGGTGAGGGTCACAACCTCCAGGAGCACTCGGTCGTCCTTATCCGCGGTGGCCGCGTGAAGGACCTTCCGGGCGTCCGCTACCACGTCGTTCGCGGCACCTTGGACGCCTCCGGCGCCATTGGCCCGTCGTCCACCAACAAGGTCAACCGCAACCGCAAGCGCTCGAAGTACGGCGTCAAGCGGCCCAAGGCCTGAGACTCGGTCAGGGGAGCGAGGCCGCTCCCCCGACACCCCCAGCCGAACCGAAAGATTCACACGAATGCCCCGTCGCCGCGAAGTACCCAAGCGCCTCATCACCCCGGATCCGAAGTTCAAGGACAAGCTCGTCAGCAAGTTCACGAACACGCTGATGTACGGCGGCAAGAAGGCCACCGCAGAGGGCATCCTCTACGGCGCCCTCGACGTCATCGTGGAGCGCTTCAAGGAGGACCCGCTCGAGGTCTTCCGCAAGGCTCTCGATAACGTCAAGCCGAAGCTGGAAGTGAAGAGCCGCCGCGTCGGCGGTGCGACCTACCAGGTCCCCGTCGAGGTTCGCCCGGAGCGCCGCG
>JAMFST010000677.1 GCA_026225435.1 Labilithrix luteola | reverse complement strand
GATCGAGGTGAGCGTGATGGACAAAAGCAGGGCGCCGATAGTCTTGGTCATGGGCGGGACAGACGCAAACCACGGGCCGCGCATTCACGATCTCAGCTGTCTGGCGATGTTCACCACGACGCGGCCGCGGATCTTGCCGGCGAGCAGGTCGCTGGCGGCGCCGATCGCCTCGGGCAGGGTGAGGGTGGTGCTCATCGCGTCCAGGGTGGACAGATCGATGAGCTCGGCGAGGCGCTCCCACGCGATGAGGCGATCCGGCATCGGGCGGCGGACGCTGTCGATGGCGCAGAGCGTGACGCCGCGCAGGATGAAGGGCGCGACGCTGGCGGGAAGGTCGAGCCCCTGGGCGAGGCCGCACGCCGCGACGGCGCCGCCGTACTTGATCTGCGCGCACACGTTGGCCAGCGTGTGGCTGCCGACGCTGTCGATGGCGCCCGCCCAGCGCTCCTTGCCCAGCGGCTTGCCCGGGGCGGAGAGCTCGGCGCGATCGAGGATCGTGTCGGCGCCGATCCGTCTCAGGTAGTCCGCCTCCGACGCGCGGCCGGTCGAGGCGACGGTGCGGTAGCCGAGCTTCTTCAGCAACTGCAGCGCGACCCCGACGCCACCGCCGGCGCCGGTCACGAGGATCTCCCCCTTGTCCGGTGTCACGCCGTGGGCCTCGAGCGCCATCACGCAGAGCATCGCGGTGCAGCCGGCGGTGCCGAGCGCCATCGCCTGCGCCGCGGTGAAGGCCGCGGGGAGCGGCTGGAGCCACTCGCTCTTCACCTTGGCCTTCTGCGCGAGCCCTCCCCAGTGCGTCTCGCCCACGCCCCAGCCGTCGAGCAGCACGCGATCGCCCTTCTCGAAGGCGGCGCTGCTGCTCTCCTCGACGACGCAACATGGGCTCTCCAGTAAATGTATGTTTGTGTGTCTCCACCCTTGGCTCCAGCTACCGACCCCAGAGCACCGAGAGGGTGCTCAGAAACCGTGGAGATGGCTGCAAGGCTAGGGAGTGGGTGAGGAGCCCTACTTCTGTAGGGTGACGACCCCCGACCGACGACTTGCGGCCATATCCGCGGTTTCTGGGCGCCCTCTCACTCGTTGCCGTCGGTCTCGGTGGGGAGCGGCGGGACCACGAGCGCGTGGGTCTTGGGGTCGACCTGGACGTGGAGCTTGATCTCCGAGGTCTTGCCGTCGCCGTCGAGATCGCCGCGGGCGATGATGTCGGCGCTCTTGCCATCCTTGGCCGCCTTGATCTCGTACTGGTAACGCTGCGGCTCCTCCATCTGGAAGCGCAGCTCCTCCCAGCCCTTCCAGTCGGCCGGCTTGGACGCATAGGCGACCCCCCGCGGGACCTCCTTCGGCACGGCGGGGAAGCTGTGCAGCTTCATCGGCTTCTTCTTGGTCGGCTTTCCGTCGAGCGCATCGCCTTCCCAGACCGTCACGTAGTCCTTGCCGATGAAGCGGACGGCGGCGATGGCCTCCACCTTCTTCGACTCGGTGATGTACTGGCGCACGCCGAAGATGGCCGCCGAGGCGAGGCCGCCGATGTCGCGCGCCTGGTCGGCCGGGCTCTCCTCGAGATCGACGGTGACGGACATGGTCTTGCCCTTCTGCTCGACGCGGGCGGAGTCGATCACGTGCTTGACGATGGCCGAGGTGGGCGCGTCGAGGCCGGGGACGTTCCACCCCTTGAGCAGCTCGGCGGTGTGCTGTGTGGCGCCGCGCGCGGTGTTCTCGTCGGGGAGCGTGATGTCGGCGGTGCCGAGCAGCTTCGTCCCCGTGAAGGTGAGCTGGCCGCGCCCCGTCACCCCTTCGCCGTGGCCGATGGCCGCGAGGTACACGTCGGGAGCGAGCGCGAGATCGGCGGGCCACGGCGCGGGCTTGGCGTCGAGCAGGCGCTTGATGGCGGTCGGATCGCCGATCACGAGCACGTCTCCGCGGCGCACGGTGGCGCGGTCATCGTTGCCGACCCCCTCGTCCGCGCCGTTGAGCGTGATGGCGGGCGGAGAGCCGGCGGCGGCGGCGCAGGTCTTGAGCGCGTCGTGGGCGGTGCCCGCGGCGAGACGCACGGTGACCAGCGAGCCGCCGTCGTCGCTGCCGTCACCGCCGACGACCAGCTCGCGCGCGTGGCTCACCAGGCCGGTGACGCAGTCCTTCCACTCGGGGACCTCGCTGCCGACCATCTGCTGCACCTGGGGGAGCAGACCGCGGGCGAGATCGAGCTTCATCGCCCCCTCGAGATCGGCGTACACCGCGAGGCTATCGGTCGCCGACGGGCGGGCGAGCGCTTGCAGCTCGGGAGATGCAGTGCGCGTCCCTGCGGGGACGGCGGGCGCGGCGGCTGACGACGGAGCCGTCGCCGGGGTGGTGCTTGCCGGCTCGCTGCCACCGCACGCGACGAGCGCGCTCGACGCGAGAGCCGCGACGGACGCGAGCGAGAAGACAGAGGACTGGGCGAGGCACCACCGACGGGTCGAACGCATGGCATAGCTGCCTAGCATTTCTCGCTGCGGCTCGGTTGCGGTCGCATCATGAGCTCTGTACGCGCGCTGTCCGCTGGTCTCGGTCTCGTGGTCCTCTCTTCCCTGATGGGCTGCCAGGCCGAGGGGAACCTGCACGCCGCGTCGCCCGAGGCGCGTGCGGGTGAAGAGGCGAAGATCCGCGCGCTACGCGGCGTACACCTTCAGCGCGAAGGACCCGAGCGGCAAGCCGATCAAGGACACCGGCAAGAACGTGGAGATCTGGAAGAAGCAGGCGAGCGGCGAGTGGAAGTGCATCGTCGACACCTGGAACTCGGACATCGCCGCCCCTTGAGGGCGGATGTAGTAGCGTCCGCGGCGTGACGGCCGGCGAGAAGCGAGTGAGCAGGATCGGAGTGCTCGGCGATCTCCACGCCGAGGACGAGATGCTCCGCGACGCGCTCGCGCACTTCGCCGAGGTGGGGGTGGACCTCGTCGTCTCGGTGGGGAACGTGGTGGACGGCCCCGGCGATCCGAACGCGTGCTGCGCGCTCCTCGAGGAGAACGAGGTGGTCACCGTGCTCGGCAATCACGACCGCTGGTACCTCGGCGGCGAGATGCGCGAGCTACCCGGCGCCACGCCCGTGGGGGCGCTCTCCGAGCGGAGCGAGTCGTACCTGGCGTCGTTACCGGCGACGCTGCGCTTGCAGACGACGCGGCAGGCGATCGTCCTCTGCCACGGCCTCGGCGAGGACGACATGGCGAGCGTGCGACCCTGGGACTCCGAATACGACGTGGACGTGAACTACGCGTTGCAGGAGCTCATCGCGCAGGATGGCGACGCGATCGTCGTCTGTGGCCACAGCCACCGGCGGATGGTGCGCACGTTCGAGGAGCTCACCGTGGTGAACGCCGGCACCCTGCTGCGCGAGCACGACCCCTGCTTCGCCATCCTCGACGTGAACCAACGCACGGTGGCGTTCTACACACGGCACGATGAGGGCGTGATCCTCCAGGCGGAGGTCGTGCGCTTCTGAGTCCGCAGCTCCAGGTGAGCGATGTGAGCGCGCGATCAGCGGCCGATCATCTTGAGGACGACGAAGATGAGAGCGGCGCCTCCGAGCCCACCTCCGAAGAGCATGTACAGGAGGGCCCAACCGGCGGCGAGAACGGGGGACGTGGCGGCGAGCGCGTGGAAGGTCATCATGGCAGGTACCCAAAGCAAAGAGCTGACCAGCCCCCGTGCCGACGCCCTCTGAGGAGAAAGACGCGGAGAATCTCGCGCCGCGCTGGCACACGGCGCTGCTCGTCTCGCTGATCGTGGCGGTTGCGCTCACCGGAGCGCTCCTGGCGCGAGGCAACACTGCCACGGCCGCTGTGACGGAGGGCGCGAACCGCCTCACCGACCGGCTCGTCACCTTCTACGTGCCAGTGCTGATCGTCGACTGGGGGCTCGTCCTCTACGTGAGCCGCATCGGGCGGCGAGCCAACGCGCTCCCGTCGTTGCTGGGGGAGATGCCCCGGGGCGGGCGGCGGCTCGCGGTCGATGCGCTCCTGGCGCTGGGCGGCTTCGCGATGATCGAGCTGAGCGAGCTGGCCGCGGCGGGGTTCAACCTCACGGGCGCGGACGCGGCGGCCCGAGCGCTCCCACCGTTCTCGCTCGGCGAGCGGCTCGCCTGGGTGGTCTTCGCCTTCACCGCGGGGTTCTGCGAGGAGGTGGTGTACCGCGGGTACCTGCGACGGCAGCTCGCTGCGTTCCTGGGGGGCAGCTCACGCGGTGCGGCGTGGGGGATCGCTCTCTCGGCGCTCCTCTTCGGCATCGCCCACCTCGATCAAGGTGTGGCGCCCGCGCTGCGCTTCGCCGGCTACGCCACGGGGTTGGGGACGCTCGCCTACTGGCGGAAGAGCCTGGTCCCGGGGATCGCCTGCCACGTGGCGGTCGACGTCCTGAGCGGCCTGGTGCGCTAGTAGAGGTGGCCTGGGAGGAAGCACGGATGAAGACGCACGATCACACCTACGATCTGTCGCTCCGCTGGGAGGGGAACCGCGGCGACGGGACCACGACCTACGCCGGCTATGGCCGCGGCTACCGGGTGACCATCGCCGGGAAGCCGGACTTCCTCGGCAGCGCGGACCCGACGTTCCTCGGCGATCCGGCGGTGTACAACCCGGAGGATCTGCTGGTCATTGCGCTCTCGTCTTGCCACATGCTGAGCTACCTCGCGCTCTGCGCGAAGCACCGCATCCAGGTGATCGAGTATGCGGACCAAGCGTACGGGCGGATGACCACCGAGGGGTCCGGTGGTCGCTTCCAGGAGGTGACCTTGCGGCCGCAAGTCACGGTCGCGCCGGGGACCGATCTCGACGAAGCGCGGGCGCTCCACACCGAGGCCAACCGGGGCTGCTTCATCGCCCGGTCGGTGAACTTCCCCGTGCACCATGCGCCCACGCTCATCGTCGGCGAGGGGAATCGCCCCGGCTGATGCGCAGGTGGATCGCGTGATTGCGCGACGTTCGCGCGCGGCACACGCGCTGCAAACGGGCGAGGGATGCCTACCCCGAACCAAGAGCAGCGGGAGCGAGACAGCGCACGCGAAGCTGGCAAGCCGCCGGTGGAGCCGCTCCAGATCGCGCGTGACGAGGACGACATCGACACCAACCCGGGCGGTCGACCGCGGGTCCCGCACTTCTGGCCGGCGCCCGGCAAGGAGCGACCCACGCCGAAGCCGGGCTCGGGATCGTGAGGCCGCTGTCTTCAGCCCATCGGCGTTGCTCTCGCGTTCGCTGAAGGTGGCGGCGGGGGTGGGGGCGGTTGCTTCGCTCGCGGCGATCCGTCGCTTGCT
>JAMFST010000676.1 GCA_026225435.1 Labilithrix luteola | reverse complement strand
GCAGCGCGAGCGCCTCGTCGCGCCCCGCGCCGACGGCCCCCACCAGCACGGCCACGGGCGAAGCGGCGCTGCTGCAGAACGCGCTCAGCCAGCCCAACCCCGCCGGCACCATCATCTTCAGTCGCATCGAATAAGAGGAACGAGAGAGACCAGATGGCTACGTGGGTTGGATTGGACATCGGAGCGACCTCGGTGAAGGCGGCGGTGGTGCGCACGGCCTACCGGCGGGTGCAGCTCACCGGTCTGTCGATCATCGACGTGGCCAGCGTCGGCTCCACCGAGGTGGCCATCCGCGACGCCATCACCCTGGCGCTGGGCGTCCGCGGGACGGGCGCGCACGGGCCGGTCACCGGAGCTCCGGGGCTGGTGAGCACGCCGGGCAGCCCGGCTCTCGTCACGGATCTGGGAGCGGGACCGGGGATTAGCCTCACCGACATCGAGGTGACCCTCGACGGCTCGGCGCCGCAGCCGCTCGGCGGGGCCGCAGGTGCAAGTGCTGCCGTCGTGGCCGGCAGGCCGGCCGCCCCCAAGCTCGTCTTCGACGCCATCTCCACCTCCCTCGAGGGGGACAAGGTGGCCGTCCGCGTCCTGCCGCTCCCCGCGGCCGCGCAGAAGCAGATGGTCGACGTGCTCCCGTTCGAGCTCGAGTCGCAGGTGCCGCTGGACCTCGAGACCGCGGTCTTCGACTGGCGCCTGCTCACCGGCCCCGGCGCCGAGGAGGGGTTCGTCCGTGTGCTCGCCACCGTCGCCCGTACCGCCGACGTGCAGACGCGCATCGACATCATCCGCGACGCGCTCGGCACCGAGCCGGAGCGGGTCGGCGTCGGCCCGTTCCCGCTGGAGAACCTGCTCCCCTACGCCTCGTCGCTCACCGCCGACGGGCCGGTCGCCCTGCTCGATCTCGGCACCCAGTCGAGCGAGGTCATCATCCTGCGCGGCGGCGAGGCGGTCTTCGTCCGCTCCATCTCCTTCGGCGCCGAGGGGCTGCCGGGAACGGCGTCCAAGCTCGCGCGCGAGATCCGTATCTCGCTCGCCGCGCACCGCTCCGCCGGCGGCGAGGCGCCGGTCAAGGTCGTCCTCTGCGGCGGCGGCGCGTTCCAGTCGCGCGCCGAGGAGTTCCTCGCCGGTGAGCTCGAGCTCCCCGTCGAGACCTTCCGCCTGAACCTCCAGGTCGACACCGCCGGTGTCCCTGCCGATCTCCTCGAGGCCGCGCCGGTCTTCGCCAAGGCGCTCGGCCTGGCCTACGGCATGGTCGGTCGCAACCACGGCCTCGACCTGCGACGAGGTCCGCTCGCCTTCGAGCGCGGCTTCGCCTGGGTGAAGGAGCGCATCCCCATCCTCGTCGCTCTGTCGGCGGTGGTCCTCGTGAGCCTGCTCTTCTCCGCCTGGGCGCAGTTCTACTCGGCCAGCAAGGAGAAGGAGACGCTCGAGACCGCGCTCGGCCTGGTGACCAAGGACGTCCTCGGCGAGGAGACCTCCTCGGCGGCGCGGGCCAACGAGCTGCTCGAGCTGGCCACCGGCGCCGGCGACGACGATCCGCTCCCCCACGCCGACGCCTTCGACGTGATGGTGAAGCTCTCGGAGCACGTGCCGCAGTCGATGACCCACGACGTGGAGGAGCTCGACGTGGCCAAGGGGCACGTGGTCATCCACGGCATCGTCGGCAGCATCGGCGACGCGCAGTCGATCGCCAGCTCGCTCGGCGCGGAGAAGTGCTTCCAGGACATCAAGATCACCCGCACCAACCAGATGGTCGGCACCGACCGGCAGAAGTACATCCTCGAGCTCGATCTCCGCTGCCCGGAGGACACCAAGGCGGTGAAGAAGAAGTCGAGCGGCGACAGCGTCAGCGCGGCGGCGTCCGCCTCGGGAGGGACCTGACATGGCGCTCGTGGATCGTTTCGAGCAGCTCAACGCGCGCGAGCGCCGGCTGACCATCATCGCCGTCTCCGTCCTCGGGGCGCTCATCCTCCTCGGCATGCCCATC
>JAMFST010000675.1 GCA_026225435.1 Labilithrix luteola | reverse complement strand
GCGTCCCCGCGCTCCTCATCGGCGTGGAAGATCCGTACACCAACGCCCACGGCGAGAACGAGTCGCTCGACCTCGGCGACTTCGAGAAGGCGACCAAGAGCGCCATCTGCCT
This sequence comes from Labilithrix luteola, assembly GCA_026225435.1. Classification (GTDB taxonomy): domain Bacteria; phylum Myxococcota_A; class Polyangia; order Polyangiales; family Polyangiaceae; genus JAMFST01. Next base: position 11,311 of record JAMFST010000675.1, on the reverse strand, counting down.
GTACAAATATCTGGCCGACGACCTGCGCGCGCGCTGAGCGTCGACCCCGTTCAGCGCTCAGCGCTCGGCGGTCTCCATCTCCGTCAGCTCGTCGAGGAAGGTCTGGGCGGCAGAGAGGTTGTGCCCCGCCAGATCGCGCGCGAGCCGGCGGAGCAGCGGCGCCACGAGCAGGGTCGCCTTCGTGAGCCGGATGCGCTCGGCCCGCAAGGTCTCCAGGCGGCGCTGCAGCGGCACGACCGGGCCGGCGAGGTCGAGCCCGCGCAGCCCGACGAGCTGGCGCACCACGGCGATCACCTGAGCGATGACCACCAGGTGCAGCACGAGGGCGCACAGCGCGAACCTCGGCTCGGTCAGGTGCGCGGCGAGGAAGGAGCCGAGCGCGATCAGGGCGGCCGCGTCGAGCACCAGCTCCGCCGTCAGCGCGAGCCGCAGGCGCTGCAGCGCGGAGCGGGTCTTCTTTCGCCGGCGAGCTCCCAGGGCGGAGAGATCGAGGCGCACGGCGTCGTCCGCTCGCCGCGCGACTTGCCGCAGCTCGTCTCCGAGATCGTCGATCGTCTTCATGGGTCGTTCCTTTCGCGTGCGGGCGCGCGACTCACTGCGTCGAAGCGCTGTTGCAACCTGTCCTTCAGGCGATGGAGGCGGGTCGAGACATTGGTGGGCGACAGGCCGACGATCTCCGCCGTCTCCTCGTGCCCGTGGCCGTCGAGGTAGAGGACGAGCGCGCGATCGACGGGAGGAAGCTCCTGGATCAGGGCGCGCAGGAGGCGCGCATCGTCGCTCACGCTCTCGCTCACCGCGTCGGCGGCGCTCAGCTCGAGCCCTATGTCCGCCAGCTCCTCCAGCGCGTCGGTGTCGCGCACGCGCCGGCGCTCGCCCCGGTAGAACGAGACCGCGACGTTCAGCGCGACCCGGTACATCCAGGTGGAGAAGCGGATCCGCTCCTCGTAGCGGGGGAACGAGCGCCACAGCTGCAGCACCATCTCCTGCATCAGGTCCCGGCGCTCCTCGGGCGCGCGGCAGTAGCCGCCGGCGACGCGATACAGGAGCCCCAGGTGCGCGGAGACGAGCGCGAGAAATCGGTCTTCCGAGCTCGCCACGTTCGTCACGTCCTTTCGGAGTGATTCGCCCGCGCGGGCGCGATCGTCACGTCCGGCCGAGCCGACGCGGTCGATTTCTCAGTGCCAGACGGCCGGTGGGCGCTCGGCCACGACCTGCCCCTGGTTGATCGCATCGGCGATCTCCGCGCGCAACGCCTCCGTCTCCTCGGAGCGGCCGGCGGCGTCGATGCGCGCGCGGAGGCTGGCCATCTCGGCGCGGGTGATGGTGCCGCGGCGGAGGGCGGCGTCCACCAGATCCGTGGCCCGCGCCAGGGACGCGGCTTGCTCGGCGCTCATCGGCCGCCCGCCATCGCCCACCCGCGGCTCGATCACCACCGGCGGCAGCGGCGCTTCCCCCCGCGGCACGATGAGCCCGGGAGCGCGCGCGGCGACGCTGGCCGGGCCCGCATCCACCGCTCCGCCGACCGGCACCTCGGTTTCGGCCGTCCGCAGACCGGCGCAGGTGGCGGCCGGCGGGGCGGACGCGGACGCCGCCGAGCTCGCCAGCTGGGAGCGCAACGCGGCGACCTCGCTCGTCAGCTCGCGGACCGCCGCCGCCTGATCGCGCTCGTGATGCCAGCTGAGGCCGACGGCCATCGCGGCCAGCGTCGCCCCGGCGGAAACGGCGAGGACGGAGACGCGCATCCCTCTCGCATCGCACGCATCCGGCTGATTTGCCAGATGGGCAACCGTCCGTGTGCGCAGCGAGGCTGGATAGCGCGACCGCGGCTTGGCAAGAACAGCCTGCCGCGCGGGTGCTGCATCCACTCGCGCGGCAGCTTCGTATGCACGCCTCTCACTTCGCCCTCGCCGCGTCTTCTCTCGGCCTGCTCGTGTCGCTGACCGGGGAGCCCGAGCGCGGCCCGGTGCTCGACATGCGCGCCCACGGCGAGCGTGGAGCGACCGCATCCGCGCGAGACGGCGCCGGCCGCCAGCGGGACGGTCAGCCCTTGGCGCTGCCCACGTCGTGCTTCACCTTCTCGAGCAGGTCGCGCATGTCGATCGGCTTGGGTAGGTAGTGGCGGACGCCGGCGTTGATGCCGGCGAGGACGTCGAGCGGCTTGATGCGCGCGGTGGTCATGAGCAGCGGGATTCCGCGCATCCGCTCGTGCGACTTGATGGCGCGCGCGAAGGTCAGGCCGTCCATGCGCGGCATGTTCGCGTCGCAGACGATCACCGCCGGCCGCGGCATCTCCCCGAGCGCCTGCAGCGCGGCGAGGCCGTCGCACGCTTCGTAGACGGTGTACTCCTTGCCGAGGCTGCTCACCAAGCTGGCGCGCTGGAGAGCGTCGTCCTCCACCACGAGGACGACCGGGGCGTTGGAGTAGGCGGAGGCGACGGGATTGAGCACGTCGGAAGAAGACGGCTCGCGGCACCGGTTCTTAAGGACGCACCAGCGGAAGGAAGATCCGGTCCACGATCTCCTCGATGACCGCGTCGGGCACACCCTCGAGCGTCATCAGGATCTCGTGGCGCATGAGATCCGCGGGGAGCGACGTGATCCGGGGCCTGAGCTTCGCCGGATCGATCTCTCCGCGCTCGACGCCGCGCTGCAGGATCGTCTCGAGCCGCCCGCGCTCGGTGATCTGCGCGTGGAGCCAGGAGAAGCTGGACCCCGCTTCGACGAGGTCAGCGCTCATCTGGAGCATCACCCGGAAGCGCGCCGGGGTACCGCGCGCGGAGAACTGCCGGAGCAGCGAGATCAGATCGGCGCGCACCGAGCCGAGATCCGGCACCGTGATGGGGTGGAGCGCGAGGAAGCGCTTCAGCGCGGCGGTCACCAGCGCGAGCCGATCCGGCCAGCGGCGGCTCAGGACGGGCCGGCTCGTCCCGGCACGCGCGGCGACCGCTGCGAGCGTCAGGCCGGAATAGCCGTGCTCGAGGATCTCGTCCCACGCGGCGTCAAGGATGGCGTCTTCCACCGCCGTCCCGCGGCGACGGCTGGCTTTCATGTGGTCCATTGTCCTCCATTAAGATGCGGTGATGCATCTTAAATGCACCACATAAGATGCGAGCGCGCATCTTACGATCATGTGCATCCCTCGCTCTGTCTTGATCTCCGGCGCCAGCATCGCCGGGCCGGCCCTCGCCTACTGGCTCGCGCGCCGCGGCTTCGACGTCACCGTGGTCGAGCGCGCCGGCGCCCTTCGCAGCGGCGGCTACCCGGTCGACCTGCGCGGACCCGCGATCGACGTCGTCGCCAGGATGGGGCTCCTGCCCCAGCTGCGCGCGGCTCACGTCGACTCGCGCAGGATGACCTTCGTCGGTGCGGACGGCGCGCCGATCGGCGTCATCACGCCCGAGGACATGACCGGCGGCGTCTCCGGGCACGACGTGGAGGTGCCGCGCGGGAGCCTCACGACCCTGCTCCACGAGCTGACCAGGAACGACGCAGCCATCCGCTACCGCTTCGGCGAGTCGATCGCCGCGCTCGACGACACGGGCGACGGCGTGGAGATCCGCTTCGCGACCGGCACGCGCGGTCGGTTCGACGTCGTCGTCGGCGCCGACGGGATCCACTCGAGCACCCGCGCGCAGGTATTCGGGGACGAGGCGCAGTTCGACCGCTACCTCGGCTCTCGCTTCAACGTCTTCTCGCTGCCCAACACCGACGGGCTGTCGCACGAAGCCTTCGTCCACTCCGAGCCGGGGCGCACGGCGGCGCTCTACGCGATCGGCGACAGCGACACCCTGTTCGCCTTCCTGAGCTTCGCCGACGAGCGCAGGTTCCCGGCCCAGCTCGACGCCGAGGAGCAGCTCCGGCGAACCACGGACGCCTTCGCCGGCGGCGGCTGGAAGGTGCCGCAGCTGCTCGAGGCGATGCGGCGCTCCGACGATCTCTACTTCGACACGGTCGCCCAGGTTCACGTGCCGCGCTGGTCGTCGGGGCGCGTGGTGCTGGTCGGCGACGCCGCGCATGCCCCGTCGTTCCTGTCGGGGCAAGGCACCAGCCTGGCGATGATCGGCGCCTACGTGCTGGCCGGCGAGCTGGCGACGCACGCCGATCCGACGGACGCCTTCGCGGCCTACGAGCGGCTCACCCGCCCCTTCGTCGAGGCGAACCAGGCGCGCGCCGCTTCCGGCGGCAGCCGTCTCCTGCCGCGCACCCCGGCCGAGCTCGAAGCCCGCAACCAGGCGCTCTTCGCGATGCAGCGTTCGGGAAAACCGGACGCGCGGGGCGAAGAGTCGCGACGCGTGCACACCTCGCTTCAGCTGCCGGTGTACGAGGTGCTGCGGTAGCGCCACGGCGGGCGCACGAGAGCGCGCTTTTGAGGCGACGGGCTCCATCCGAGGTGCTTTTGTCCGCGCCGATCATGGCGCGTTCTTCTCTTCTCGCAGGAGCGCTGGTCGCGTTCGTCGCGGTGTTCCTCGTCTCGGAGTCGCGGGCAGCGGCCGACACCTGGCAGGCACCGGTGGGCGTCGGCGCCATCGCCGGCAAGGTCGCCTGCGGCCCGCTCTCGCTGGGATGGTCGGCGACCGCCGCCGGGGTCGAGCCGCCGAAGGATCGCGCCGCCATCGGGCAACCGGTCGACGCGCGCGTGGCCGCCACCGCCGCCGAGTGCGCCATCGCCGGTCTGCCGGTCACCCTCGTCGCGCTCGGAGACGCGCCGACCGTCGACCCGAGCACCGTCACCTGGTTCGTCGACGAGGGGCGCCTCGAGCTCCACGGCCGCGGCCTCGCCGGGTCGCGCCTCGAGGTGTTCCACGATGGCAAGCGGAGCGCCGATACCTGTCTCGCGCCCACCGAGGACCCGGCCACGCACGCCCAGAGCTGCACCTTCTCGGTCCCGCGCGGCCTGCCCGCCAACGCCGACGCGACACGCATGCGCCTGCTCCCGGCGGGCGCCAAGATCGGCGACGACGTCGCCACCTACGATGCGCGCGGGCGCAACCTCGGCCCGGAGGACGCGCGGGTCGTGCCGGCGCGCATGGTCGTCTCGCGGGTCGAGGCGGCCGACGCGGCGCTCGATCTCGGCTCCGGGCGCATCCCGCTCGACCACCCCGAGGCGGTCGCCTCCGCCGATTGCGCCGGTGCCCGCTGCGACCGCGCCGACGACGGCGTGCACGTGCGCTCCACCGGCAGCATCCAAGGCCTTCTCCAGAGCCAGCTCACCGTGAAGCTGCACCTCGCGCCGCACGTCTTCCTCGCCTCGGGCGCGACCGACACGTCGTTCAGCGTGCAGGTGCTCGCCTGCCCGATGCGCATCGTCTCCGGCCCGCCGATCCGCTCGGCCGACGAGACCCGCGTGGCGCTCGAGGTCGATCCGCGCTGCGGCGATCCGCGCGCGCTCAAGTTCACCGCCAACGGGCGCGCCGCCGATCGCGTCGCCCAGACCGACGACGGGCACACGGTGCTCCTCGCCGTCGGGCGGGTCGAGTCGGACGAGCTGGTGGTGCTGGCGATGCGCGACGGCGCCACCGTGGGCCAGGCGCGCGACAAGACGAAGCCGCTCCCCTCGCCGCACGCGGTCCTCGAGCTCGCCGGCGGCCAGCGGCTCGACTTCGTGCCGACCAACCGATCGACCAACCTCTCGGTCTCGGAGATCGACGGCCCGCGCCGCTACGTGCCGCTGCCGGAGGAAGGGGTCTACGGCGTCGAATCGGACAAGGGGCAGCTGATGATCCGCGGCGAGGCGGACGCCGTCGGCATGGTGTCGCTGCGCTTCGCCGTGCGCGATCCCGATCTCCCCGGCTCGCTCGCGGCCAGCGATCTCGCGCTGGTGGTCGAGCCGGTCGAGCGGTCGCTCCACGCCGCCAACGTGCCCGTGTCGCTCGGCTCGTCGGCGCTCGGCAGCGATCCCATCGTCGAGCTGGTGTGCACCGAGGACGACGGCGTGCACCGCATCCTCCCCGGCGATCGCACGAAGATCCCCTTCGGCGCGCGTGACGGCTGCCGGCTCGTCTTTCACCGCGAGCGCATCCCGGTGGAGGCGGGCGGGCAGCTGCTCAACCTGGAGATCGACGTCAGCGGCACCGACGGCACCCCGCGCCCCGAGGCGCACGTGGCGCAGCCGATCATCCTGCACCACGCGGCCACGCCGCGGCTCGCCTGGATCAAGGGGGTGCAGCAGCCGTTCGACAAGATCACCGTGCACCTGGCGCACGTGGTGGACGAGGCGCACTACGTCGGCGCCGACGAGCTGCGCACCGGCGCGCCGGCCGCCCAGTGGGGGATCCTCGCCGGCACCGGGCACGCGCGCCTCTACGCGACGACGGCGATCCCCACGGGTCTGTACCGGGTGAGCGACACCGCCCACAGCGGCATCCTCGCGCTCAACTTCGGCGCGCTCGCCCGCCTCACCTGGCTGGATGACGAAGGGCACGCCGGGTTCCTCGGCTTCGAGGCGGGGATCATGGGGGTCGGACTGGCGAACGATCAGAGCCTCGACCACCAATCGCTCACGCAGGTCGCGACCGTCAGCGGCATCGGCCTGAGCGTCCCCATCGCCAACCGCGGCAACGCCACCGAGACCAGCGTCAACCTCCACGCCTGGTACGAGTTCGAGCCGTCGCGCGCCATCGGCGGGGCTCAAGGCAATCCGTCCGGCTTCGTCTTCGGTCCGAGCATCTCCATCGGAAACGTCGGAACCAACCTGTGAACGGCGCGCTCCGACCGCTTCCACCGCTCACCGAGCGCGCCCTGCGCGAGCCGCTCCGCACCGAGCTCTCGCGACGGACGCGGCGCGTGCAGCAAGGCGGCGTCCCCAGCGCGGTGCTCCTGCCGCTCTACGAGGACCAGGGGGAGACCTGGCTGTGGCTCCTGCGGCGCGCGGCCGACATGCGCAAGCACGCGGGGCAGGTGGCGCTGCCCGGCGGCAAGCGCGACCCGGGCGATCAGGACGCGGTCGACACGGCGACCCGCGAGGCCTTCGAGGAGATCGGCCTGCAGCGCGCCAGCGTCGACGTGCTCGGGCCGCTCGACGACATGCACACGCACACCGGCTTCGTCATCACGCCGATCGTCGGCTGGATCGCGCCGGGGTTCATCGCCACGCCGAGCGCGGCGGAGGTCGCGCGGGTGTTCTCGGTGCCGCTCCGGCTCTTCACCGGGCGCGCGAGCGGCACGTTCCCCCGCGTCGGCCACACCCATGACGGGGAGCTGGTCTGGGGGATCACCCTGATGATCGTCCGGAGCTTCTTCGACGTGCTCCGGCAGCTGCCGGAGCCGCTACAAGACGCCCAAGCCTAGGGCGTATCGGTAGCGGTCGGGGCGGCGGTGCCGATGGTGCGGCGCGTCGTCGCGGTCGGGGCGGCCGTCGAGTCGGAGGTCGCGGTCGGCTTCGCCGTCGCGGTCGTCGTCGGAGCTGCGGTCGGCGTGGTGGTCGGGGCGGCCGTCGCGGTGGTCGTCGGCGCCGGTGTGCTGGTCGCCGTCGCGGTGGCGGTGGCGGTCGCCGTCGCGGTGGGCGTCGTGCTCATCGACGTGTCGGCCGTGGACGGCGTGTCCGGCGTGGTGTCGTCCTCCGTCGGCACCGGCTTGGGGCGCCGGCGCACCGGACGCGGAGCCACCGCGGTCGCTGCGGCGGTGGGAGCAGCGGTGGTCGCGGTCGCGGCTGCCGCCGTCGACGAAGCCGTCGTCGAAGGTGCGGCGCTCGCGGACGCGCTGGTCGTCGTGCCCGTGGTGGCGGTCGCCGAGGCGCTCGCCGTTGCCGTCGCCGACATCGACGCCGAGGGCGCCGCGCTCATCGCCGGCGTGCTCGCGCTCGCGGGAGGGGTGCTGGTGTCGGCCGCCGTCGCGCTCGGCGCCGGCTGGTCTGCGCCGCCGCCGAAGAGCCCCATCTTGTAGCTGCCGAAAAGGCCGAAGACGACGACCACGCCGAGGCCGGCCCAGATGAGCCCTCCGCCGCCGCTGCGTCGCTGGGCATCGTGCATCGAGCCGAGCTGCGCCCGCGCGCTCACCGGACGAACCGGCGGCGTGTCGACGCGCAGCGGCGCCACCGGAGCGATCGCCCCGTCCGAGGCGAGCGCCGCGATGTCCGACTCGGAGGCCACCGACTCCTCGTCCGCGTCGGCCATGACCGGCGTGGGCATGGGCGGCGGCCGCGTGCTGCGGGTGCTCTTGGGCGCAGCCTCGTCCAGCGGCGGCGGGACGGACGGCGTCCTCGGCGTGGGCGGAGTCGGCGGCGTCACGCCCCCCGAAGGGAGCGCGGTGCTGCTGGCGCGCAGGTTCACCCCGGGCGGCGGCGGCAGACCGATGGCTGTCGTGGTCCCGCGGAGGCTGCGAACCGGCGGCTCGTCGGACGAGGCATCCACCAGCGTCTTCGTGGCGCTGAGCGCGTCCTCGGCGCCAGGACCCGGCGGCATCGTCGGCGCGTTCGCGCTCCCGCCCGCATCCGGCGTGCTCTGCGGACGGGGACGACGCGACGGGCGATTGAACAGCGGGTTGTCCCCGATGTCCGCCATCGAGCCGCCGGCCTCCTTGAGCGCCTCCTCGAGGAGCTCGGCGGCCTGCTTCATCATCGTCGGCTCCTTCACCGGCTCCTCGTGGAGCAGGCTCTGGAGCTGACCGGGGAACATCGGCCGCGGCACCGTCGGCATCGCCTTCAGCGCGGCAGCAGCAGCCGCCGTCCCCGGACGGGGAGCGGCGGGACCGGCGGAGAGATTGACGGGCGGCGGGTTGGAGCTGTTCGCCAGCGCGGCGGCGAGCGCCTCCGGACGGACCGAGCCATCTCCCAGGCCGGCCATGGTCGCGCGACGCACCAGCGGCGGACGCGCGGGGCCGGGGCCTGCCGGCGGAACCGGGACGCTCGTCTTGTCCTCGGGGAGCTCCGATTCGAAGTTCCCGCCCGCACCGGGCGCTGCGCCGGTGCCGACCACCCGGTCGATCGTCGCGCGGGACGACTCGTCGACCTTGATGAACTTCACCCCCATGCCGGCGGGCCGCTCGGTGCCGGCCTGCGTCGGCTCGCGCTTCCAGACCACCCGCCCGACCCCCGAGATGACCGCCTTGTCGCTGGCGATGCGGATCTCGAACTTGAGGAGCGTGCCCGGCGGGAAGGGCGTGGGCGTCTTGATGAACAGCCCTCCCTTGGAGACGTCGTGCGAGTGATTCTCGATGAACTCGTCGACCGTGGCGCTTTTGTAGCGCACGTTCAAGCTCACGATCTTGGCGCGGCGGTCCTTGCGCGTGTCCTGACTCATTTTGCCTTCTTCCAATGGTACCGTACGTCGTCTCCGGAACGCGAGAGACCTACGCAAGCCGCCCAGGTAATGTACTGCGGGTGGAAGGCACCGGCGGCGCTGATACGACCAGATATCCCGGAGGAAAGCCGGATGTACGCGGTTTTCGCGTTCATGCGCGCCGCGCGATGCGCGCCTCGGCGCTGGTGACCAGCGGCAGCTCGGGCTGGGAGCGCGAGGCCGCGGTGAAGAACCTGTCGCTCGGCGGCGCGTGCTTCGAGCTCAACGAGTCGATGGAGCCGGGAGAGCCGCTCACCATCGCCTTCGTCTCGCCGACCTTGTGGGATCCGCTGACCATCGAGGCCACCGTCGCCTGGATCGGCGAATCGGCCGACGGGCTCGACAGCCGTATCGGCGTCGCCTTCCAGCTGACCACCGAGAGCGCCGCGCTGGCCCTGCTCCAGCTGATAAGCGACCTCGACTACGAGGCAGAGAGCTGACGCCGCATCAGCGCGCGGCGATGGCGGGGAGGACGCAGACGCCGAGCGCGTGCGCGACGTCCGTGACCAGGGGCGAGCTGCGGCCGGCGTTGTCGGCGACATCGTAGTAACCGGTCTTCGCCTTGCGCGCGGTGCCGCCTGCCCTGGACATCGCCTCGAGCACCTGCGCGTACCGGGGGTAGGGATCGGTGCCCACCACGTACGTGGGGATGCCGGCGGCGCGCAGCTCACCGACGGCCGCCACGGCGCCGCCGTCGTCGACGCAGTCCCGACCGAGCCCCCGGGCGGCGGTGCAGCAGGTCGGCGCGTCCAGGCTGCAGCCGTACGTCCCCTCGATGTTCGAGTCGCAGTCGCGCGCCTCGCAGGAGGTCGCCAGGCCGCAGCTCACCCCTCCGTCGGTGGCGAGGATCACCGCGACCGGTCCGCGCTGCTTCTGCTCGAGCAGCTCGTTGCGCAGCGCGTTCAAGGTCGACGCCGCCGGCGTCGCCCCCAGCGGCGGCACATCGAGCGCGTGGAGGAGCTGCCCGGGGCGGAGCGCCGGGGCGGCGATGCCTCCGTCGCCGAGGTCGTCCATCTTCGGCGCGAACACCTCGGCGCCGGGATCGCAGGCCCACTTGCTGGCGAGCTTGCCGGGGAAGAGGGCCGCGCCGGTCGACACCTGCGAGCCGAAGCCGCGGTAGACACTGTCCACCATCGAGCGCACGTTCGTCCATTTGGACCCCTTGTTCATGCCGCCGGAGTTGTCGACGACGAAGTAGACGGTGGGGACGGTGCCCGCCGCTGCCGTCTGTCCGGCGCACGTCGGGGCCGGAGCCGGCGGAGGGGTCGGTCTGCCGCCCGCGGGCCCCTTCCCTCCGGCGATCGCGGCCTGCGCCGTCGGCGTCACCGCGACCTGTCCGGCCGGCGAAGACCCGAGGAGCGCGAAGCCCGCCAGGCCGAGCAAGGAGGCCGCGGCCAGCGCGACGAAGAAGGCCGGGCGCGTCCGCTTCCGGCTGGCGCGCGCCGGCTCGTAGAGCGCCGCGAGCAGAGCGTACATGTCGGGATGGCGCGCCGCGGGATCCTGCGACAGCGCGCGCACGAGCGTCTGGTGCAGCCACTCGGGCACGCCCAGCCGCGTGTGCATGGGGAGCACCGCCAGCTTGCCGGAGAGCACGGCCAGCCGGCGATCCTCGGCGGTCTCCCCCGCGAACGGCGCCTGGCGGTACACCGCCTCGTAGAGCGCGACGGCGAAGCTGAACTGATCGCTGGCCGGGCCGGCCGGCGCGCCGCGATGCTGCTCGGCGGACATGTAGCGCGGCGTGCCGAGGAGCGCGCCGGTCCGGGTGAGGCTCGCCTGCCCCGCGGGCTCCGCCGGCGCGCCATCCCGGTCTTCAACTCCTACTGGCATGACACCGCTGCTCGCGATGACCTGTTGAAACAATTCACCGCCAAACAACTCGATGCCGTCTGGGCCCGTTTCGAATGGCTCAGATTTGCGCGGCTGGCCGCGTACCTTCGGGCGCGGCGACCGGACGCCAACATCGGTTACTCGATTTTTATCTACCGTCTGACCGACGACGAAATCAACCGGGTGCTCAATCGGCGGTACAGCGACTG
>JAMFST010000674.1 GCA_026225435.1 Labilithrix luteola | reverse complement strand
TCGCTGGGAGCGGCGAAGGGGGACAAGTCCGCCGCGCGCGCGATGGTCATCCCCGATGACAACGGGTTCACCTTTCGCTCCCACCTGGACGGCTCGAAGCACCACCTGTCGCCCGAGGAGGCGGTGCGGGTACAGGGGCTGCTCGGCGCCGACATCCAGATGCAGCTCGACGTCTGCCCACCGGGGCAATCGCCGCGCGCGGTGGTCGAGGCGGCGGTGGCGCAGACGACTCGCTGGGCCAAGCGCGCCCTCGCCTCCCCGCGTCCGCGCGGCCAGGCGCTCTTCGGCATCGTCCAGGGGGCGACCCACGTGGATCTGCGCAAGGCGCACGCCGAGGAGCTGGGGGCGCTCGATTTCGACGGCCTCGCGCTGGGCGGGTTCTCGGTCGGCGAGCCCATCGAGTCGATGTACGAGTGCCTCGCCGAGGTGGCCTGGCGCCTCGACGCGACTCGCCCGCGCTATCTCATGGGGGTCGGCACCCCGCGCGACGTGCTCGAGGCGATCGAGCACGGGATCGACATGATGGACTGCGTCCTGCCCACGCGGAACGCGCGCAACGGCCAGGCCCTCACCCGCCACGGCCGGATCGTCATCAAGCAAGCTCGCTACAAGGACGATCCCCGCCCGATCGACGAATCGTGCAGCTGCCGCGCCTGCGCCGGAGGCTTCTCGCGGGCCTACCTGCGCCACCTGTACCTGGCCGGCGAGATCCTCGTGCTGAAGCTCCTGTCGCTGCACAACCTGCACTTTTACGGTGAGCTTACGGAAGGAGCGCGCGTCAGCATCCGCGCCGGCACCTTCGCCGCATACAAGGCCGCCCTGCTGGCGAGCATGGCCGCCGGCAGCTAATCTCGAGAAGGTTCCTGTCCGACAGTGCGCGGCATGCGGTAACGTTTCGCCAGCGTGGCCGCGGAAGAACGAAAGCCTCTCGGTAAGATCCTGCTCAAGCAGAAGCTGATCACTCCCCAGCAGCTGGAGGAGCATCTGCGTGCGCAATCCACCGACTCGAGCCGACCCCTCGCCTCCCGGCTGACCAGCGCCGGGATCATCAGCGAGACGGACGCCCTGCGCGCGCTGTCCGAGCAGTTCGGCGTGCCCGGGATCGATCTGCGCCAGATCGCCATCCTGCTCGAGCACCTCGATCTGGTGCCCAAGGAGATCTGCGACGCCCAGCAGATCCTCCCGGTGCTGGTCCGCGACGACCGCATCTTCCTGGCGATGACCAACCCGAACGACTCGCGAGCGATCGACGAGCTCGAGTTCGTCACCGGCAAGAAGGTCTACCCGTACGTCGCCATCAGCAGCACCCTGATGGAGACGACGAAGAAGGCCTTCGAGGCCAAGGACGACAACCAGACGTACTTCCTCGGCAACGAGGTGCCGGAAGACACGCTCCGTCAGCTCGGCCTCGAGAAGCGAACCGACGCGGAGAACGCCCCACCGGTCCCCTCGTCGATCCCGTCGCGTCGCTCCATCCCGCCGCCCCAGCCTGCGCCGCAGCCGCACGGCGGCGCGATGATCATGGACGAGCGCATCGAGCAGGCGCGCACCACGTCCGAGCTCGACAGCGAAGAGTTCGGCAACATGAGCTCCGACGTCTCGGCGGTGATCATGCTCCCCGAGGAGCTGAAGATCGCCCGCGGCGCCCACACCGATCACACCGTCGAGAAGAACCCCGACGGGCAGCTGATCCTGGTCGTCGACGACGAGGAGGACATCCGCAAGCTGCTCCGCCGGCTGCTCTCCGATCGTGGCTACCGCGTGAAGGAGGCCGATCGCGGCCTGCTCGCCTTGCGCATGGTCAAGGAGACGCCGCCGGATCTCATCATCCTCGACGCCATGCTCCCGGAGCTGCACGGCTTCGACATCGCCCGCCGCATCAAGGGGAGCGAGCGGTACGGCAAGATCCCCATCATCATGGTGAGCGCGGTCTACCGCGGCTGGCGCATCGCCGAGGATCTCAAGGCCAGCTACGGCATCGAGGAGTACCTCGAGAAGCCGTTCCGCATCGCCGACGTGATGAACGCGGTGACCAAGCTGCTGACCCGGCACACCTCGCCCACGCTGCCACCGCCGCGTGATCCCGACGCCGCCAACACCGACGCCGAGCGCGCGCTCGAGGAAGGCATCGCGGCGTACCGTGCCGGCGACGTCGAGAAGGCCATCGAGCATCTGAAGCGGGGTGTGCAGATCGATCCGCTGGCCTACCGCCTGCGCTACCACCTGGCACTTTTGTACGGGCGCCGCGGGCAGTTCTACGACGGGATCAACGAGCTCGAGCGAGCCGTGGACCTCAACCCGAGCCACTTCCCTGCCCTCAAGAACCTCGCCGTTCTCTACGAGAAGGCCGGTTTCAAGCACAAGGCCATCGAGATGTGGGAACGCTGCGTGAAATACGCCCCCGACGACGCGACGAGGGTCTCCATCAAGGAGCACCTGCTCAAGCTGCTCTGAGCGTCGCCGCCATGCACTTATCGACGCTGCATCCGGTGACGTACAAGGCCCCGATGGACGTGGTTCTTCGCGACCGTGCTTTCGTGTACCCTCGAGCAGGCGCGTGAAGTTCCTCTGCGATCAGTGCAAGGCGAAGTACCAGATTGCGGACGACAAGGTCGCCGGCAAGACGGTGAAGATGAAGTGCCGCAAGTGCGGGCACTTGATCGAGGTGCGTGCAGCCGTCACCGAGACCGTCGAGGCGGGCGAGTCGCTCCATGCACGGGGCACTGATCGCGCGGCGCCCATGGCCACCTCGCTCTCGCGCATGGACCAGGCGCGCCCCTCGCGTGACGCCCTCGCCGGCGCCTTCGCCAAGTCGGTCAAGGACGAGGAGCCGGGGGCGCGATCGATCGCGCTGTCTCCGGGGGACGAGTGGTACGTGGCCATCAACGGCGTCCCCGTCGGCCCGGTGCGCATTGGCGAAATTCGGCGCAAGGCGGCCACCGGTGGCGTGACCGAGGATTCGCTCTGCTGGCAGGAGGGCTTCGAGGAGTGGCGCCCGGTCAAGGCGGTGCCCGAGCTCGTGGTCATGGTCCGCGAGGCGAACAGCAGCGGGCGTGCCTCGCTGGTTCCGGGGCCCGAATCGCGGCCTCCGGGGCGCCCGCCCATGCGCCAGGCCTCGTCGCCGGCGGTCCATCGCGTCTCCGCCATCCCCGGCGCGCCGAGCATCCCGCGACCCGGTCCGGCGGCCGCCTCCGGTCTGCCCAACTACGACGACGACGACGAGACGGTCGTGGGGACCGGCTCGATCGGCAACCTCACCGCGGCGCTCGCGGCGAACGCGGCTCCGCGTGGCCTGCGCCCCGTGTCGGTGGCGCCCGATCCCTTCGCTGTCCCTCCCCCCGCGCAGGCGCTGCAAGCGCTCCAGGCACTGGAGGCCGCACCGGCGCACGCCAATCCGTTCTCCGTGCCCACGGCGGATCCCTTCGCCTCGGCGACCGTCGTGTCGTCGGCGCCGGCCGCGGCCTTCGCGGCGTCGGCGATGCCTTCGCCGATCGGCAGCCCGCTGGCACCCGCCGCGGTGCCGAGCTCCTCGCCCAAGGCGGCCGCGCAGTCGCTCACCCAGCCGACGGCCCTGCCGCGCGCCCGCACGAGCAGCCGGCCGGTCACCGACACCCAGTCGCAACCCCGCCGCGCAGGGCCGGCCATCAGCGTCC
>JAMFST010000673.1 GCA_026225435.1 Labilithrix luteola | reverse complement strand
GCATGCGCGCCGACCTCGTCATCGGCGCCGTGCTCGTGACCGGGGCCGCGGCTCCGAAGCTCGTGAGCAAGGAGCTCGTCGGTCGCATGAGCAAGGGGAGCGTCATCGTCGACGTCGCCGTCGATCAGGGCGGCTGCATCGAGACCTGCCGTCCGACGACGCACGACAACCCGACCTTCGAGGTCGACGGCGTCGTCCACTACTGCGTCGCCAACATGCCGGGCGCGGTCTCGCAGACGTCCACCTGGGCTCTGACGAACACCACCATGCAGTACGCGATCAAGATCGCGGACGCCGGCCTCGTGGCCGCCTGCAAGGCGGACGTCGCGCTCGCCAAGGGGCTCAACACGTACAAGGGGCACGTCGTGTACGACGCGGTCGCCCAGGCGCACAACCTCGAGTTCGTCCCGACCTCGAAGCTGCTGTGAACGCGTTCACTGCGTGAACGATCTGCTTCACGGCGTCCGGCTGCTGTCGCTGGACGCCGGCAACACGGTCATCTTTCTCGACCACGCGCGGCTGGCCAAGCTGGCCGCGCGGCACGGGCTCGTGACCGATGCCGCGACGCTGATCAAGGCGGAGGGGGCGGCCAAGCGCCGCCTTCCGTCGGTCACGTCCGGCGTGACGTCCGCCGGCACGATGGTCCACGCGGAGTGGCCGTCGAGCCGTGAGCCGGGCGCGCGCGGCTGGGGGGCGATGGTCGCGACCACGCTCGTCGAGGCCGGGCTGCCCGCGGAACGCGCCGGCGAGGTGATCGAAGAGCTCTGGCGCGAGCACGGGGTGAAGAACCTGTGGTCGCTGGTGCCGCCGGATCTGCCCGCGGCGCTCGACGCCATGCGCGCGAACGGGATCCCCGTCGTGCTGGTGTCCAACTCGGAGGGAATGCTGGAGCGGCTGTTCCGCCAGCTCGGCATCTTCGAGCACTTCGATCTGCTCCTCGACAGCGGCATCGTCGGCCTCGAGAAGCCGGACCCGCGCTTTTTCCAGGTGGCGCTCGACCACTTCAAGGTGCCGGCCGCGGATGCGATCCATCTCGGCGACATCTTCCAGACGGACATCGCGGGGGCCCGCGCGACGGGCATGCGCAGCGCGCTGGTGGATCCGTACGGCCACTACGAAGGGATGTACCCCGACGTGCCGCGTGTCCCCGGTGCCGCCGAGGTGGCGCGGGCGCTGGCTGTCGCCGCGGGGGCGTCGACGTGAAGATCTCCGGCGGCGTCGCCGTCGGCTTCGCGGGACTTCTCGGCGGGTTGCCGCTGCTGATCTCCGCGCTCAGCACGAGCAGCGCCGGCTGCAGCGCGGCGGTCGACTTCACCCCGTTCCCCTGCGTGACGGTGATCGATCTCGACGGTGGCGACGGCGGTGACGCCGCCGGGAGCACGACGTTCGTGAACGATGACGCGGGCGATGGGGGAGACGGTGGTGACGCCGGAGTCGCGCTCACGCCGTACTACTTCGCCAAGCAGATCACCGCGGCGGACTGCCTGGCCGCCGACATCAGCTGGATCCAGTGCAACGCCGGGATCAACGCGCGCTACTCGACGCCCACCAACGTCGAGGCGGGCGCCGTCACCGTCGACTACTACAAGCTCGCCACCGGCGACCGCGTCGCCCAGGTCGTCTTCTCGTCGACCTCCGCCGGCGGCCAGTGCCTCATCGGCCCGGCCGAGTTCACCCCGCCCGACTGCGCCGGCAGCCAGATCGTCTGCTGCCCGTACGCCCCCGACGCGGGCGACGGCGGGTTCATCGATGCCGGTCCCGACAGCGGCTGCGGCTTCTGACGCCGCCTAACGACGGCCGTTCTTCAGCGCGTCGTACGCTTCGAACACACCCGACGGCGTCGCCTTCAGCGCGACGTACAGGTGGCTCGTGTCGGTCTCGATGCGGCGGATGCCGAGGAGCGGCGAGGCGATGGCCAGCGCCTTGCGGAAGTTCGGGTTGTTCGCCAGCTTCGGCGCCTTGAGCAGGTCGAGCACCAGACGGTCGCCGTCCGCGTCGACGATCACCGCCGGCCGCTTGGGGAGGAACTTCACCAGGTTGCCCGGCTTGGACAGGTCGAGCGCGCCCGACTTGATGAGCGTCGCCACCGGCGAGTCGCTCTCCCCGGCCATGGCCAGGTTCACGTCGTAGGCCCGCAAGGTGATGCGCACCGCGGTGGTCGAGATGTCGACCCCGAGGACCTCGATCGATCCGGAGGCGCGCACCGGCGTCCCCATCGCATCGACGATCGCCGAGAGGTGCAGCGCGGGCGGATCCGAGGTGATCGACAGCTCCTTCGGCGCGCGCTTGCCGGTGAGCAGCTCGGACGCGAGCCAGCGCAGGGCGGCCAGCGGCACCCCGAAGCGCAAGGTCGCCGCGTTCAGGGCGGCGCGCAGCAGCTC
>JAMFST010000672.1 GCA_026225435.1 Labilithrix luteola | reverse complement strand
GACGGCGGGCGAGGCGGCGAAGTTGGGCACGTAGCCGGGCTTCACGTCCGTGCGGACCTCGGCGAGGCACTGGGCGTGGAAGCGACCGACCGCCTTGCAGGGGGTCTTGGTCGGGTGGACGGCGACCATCGAGAGCGCGCTGTCTTCCGGGGTGGCGGCGGCGGAGGCGCCGTCCTGCGAAGCGCCCGAGCAACCCGCGCCGAGGAGCATCGTGCCGAAGAGGCCGAGAACGAGAGCGGAAGACTTGGAGAAACGGACGACGCGGTTCGAGTTCATGATGGGAGGCTCCGTCGAGAGAGTTTTTTGAGTGTCAGGGTCGCGGTCCCGAGCAGGGGTTGCGGCGACCAGAGAGGGGGGAATCAGTGGCGGGGTCCCTCACTCGGCATCGAGTGGGTGCGCGGCGTCAGTGCACCTACATATGCGTGAGCGACGTTTTCCACGCCAGCGATTCGGCGAAGAAAAGTTAGCGATTTCAGTGGGAAGCGAACTATCGAACCCGGCCGTTTTGGGCGGATCTTTGGACCACCAGCCAAGGTGTCCCGATCGGGACACCTCGTCGCACATGTGGTCCACGGTGTTCCCTTTTCACGGAAACGTTCCGTCCCGACGGAACACTTTCGCCGACTTGGTTCGCAGGAGATCCACCTGACTTGTGGTGCTCCTCCTTTTCCGGCAGGTTCGCCGCCGACCCCTCCATGAACAACCGCGTCACCTCCATCGTCTTCGTCTCGGCTCTCGTCGGCATCGGGGCGTTCGCGCTCCTGCGCACCGAGCACGCGCCTCCTCCTGCGACGGCCGACAGTCGCAATCTCGCCGAGCCGTCCGCGGCGCCCACGGCCGCGCCGACGCTGCCGCCTGGACATCCGGACATCGGCCAGGGGGCGGGCATGAGTCAGGGAATGGGACAGGCGATGCCGCCCGGCGCGCCGACGATGAACCTGACGACGCCCGGCCTGCCGACGCCGTCGGCGACCGGTCCTGGCGCGCTCACCTGGAAGGCGCCCCCGGCGTGGACCGTCGCGCCGAATCCGTCACCGATGCGGCTGGCGACGTACAAGCTGCCGCGCGCGGCGGGCGACAGCGAGGACGTCGACGTGGCCATCACCCGCGCCGGCGGCGGCACCGAGCCGAACATCCAGCGCTGGCTGACGCAGTTCGCGCAGCACGCCCCGGAGATCCGCACCGTCACCACCGTGCGCGGACTGAAGGTCACCATCGTCGACGTGTCCGGCACCTACGGCGGCGGCGTCATGATGCCGGGCGACGCCCCCAGCTCGCACCCGAACTGGACGCTCCTCGCCGCCATCGTCGAGACCGAGGCCTCGCCTTACTTCATCAAGATCACCGGGCCGTCGGCCACCGTGCACGCCGCCCGGGCGGGGCTCGATTCGCTGATCCAGAGCCTGACGCCGGCCAGCTAGGCTACGCGGAGAAGCGGCTAGCTGGCGGCCGGGTTGCCGGAGGCGCGACGCTGCACGTGCTGCGGGTCGTCCGGGCTCCAGGGGAGCTCGTCGATCTTGGTGAAGCTGAGCGCCAGCGATTGCGGACCGAGATTGAGGTAGGTGGTGGCGCACAGCGGGCGGACGACGAGGCGCCGGACGGAGAAGGCGGCGGAGAGCTCCTTGGCGAGCGCCTGCGCGCCGGCGTCGTTCCCGCCGTGGGCGATGCCGATCCACACGCGAGCGCCGCGCGGCGCGCTGGCGACGACGTGGTCGCGCATCGCCGAGACCATCTCGCCGCGTTTGACCTTGCCGATCGGGCGCATCTCCCCCTCGACGAAGCCGATGAGCGGCGAGAGGTTGAGCGTGTTGGCCACCAGCGCGCGGAGGAAGGTCGCCCGCCCCCCCTTCACCAGGTAGTCGAGGGTGGCGGGCACGGTGATGGTGGTGGTCGCCG
>JAMFST010000671.1 GCA_026225435.1 Labilithrix luteola | reverse complement strand
GTCAGCAGCAGTTCGCCGCCACCATGATCGCCGCCGTGCTGATCATGTTCGCCGGCTTCGGCTCGGTCCTCGGCGCCTCGCAGCCCGCCTCAGCTGCACCCGCGCCTCCCACCACCCCGTCGACGTCGCTGAGCGTCCAGCAGACTGCTCCCAGCGGCGTGGTGATCGCTGTCGCAGATAGCACTCCTCCGGTGGCCGAGACTCCTGCTCCGACGCCCGCTCCAGAGCCCGCCAAAACGATTACGGTCTCCCACACCGTCGTTGCCGGAGATAACCTCTGGAACCTCGCCGAAAAGTACTACGGCGACGGCACCCGCGACATCGACATCTACCGGGCGTCGGAGGCGACCGTGCAGGCTGACGGCGCTCGCCTGACCGATCCCGACCTCATCCGTCCCGGCTGGAATCTCACCATTCCTGGGGTCGCCGCGCCGACCACCCCAGCACCAACTCCTGCCCCGGCACCGGAGCCGGCTCCAGCGTCATCGGCCGGCGGATCGCAGGCTCAGAACGCGCCCGCAGCTTCGCAATCTCACGCTGCCTCGAACGAGGCCGGGGGTGCCGTGGGCGGTAGCGCCGCAGAGACGCAAGCACCCTCGACGACTCAATCGGCGACCCCGTCCGCCGGCACGAGTGCCACAGGCCAGAAGGGCCAATCGGTCGACGAATCGACCGATGACGACGTCGATCTCAGCATCCCCCTGATGACCGGGGGTGGCATCGCCGGCCTGTTGGCCGCTGGCCTCCTCCTGGCGCTTGGGCGTCGTCGGCTCCAGCAGCGCCGCAAGCGTCAGCCAGGAACCCGCATCGCCATGCCCGAGGCGGAAGCGAGCAATCTCGAATTCGAGCTGCGCATGGTTGAAGACCCGCTCGGTATCGCCGACATCGACAACGCACTCCGCGGTCTCCAGATCTGGGCCGAAGACACAGGCTCACCGTTGCCCGAGCTGTTCGCGCTCCGTCTGGAAGCATCCGAGATCGCCTTGTATCTCACCGCTCCGGCCGAGCTGCCGGCCCCATTCGAGCAGGTCCACCCGGACGGAACCGCTTGGGTCGTCAAGCCCGGGATGGCGACGGCTCCCAGCCGTGACTCCGTCTCGCCTTTCCCCGCGCTGACGACCATCGGTGTCGACGAGCGCGATGGCGTCCTCATGCTCGACCTCGAGCAGATCGGCTCGCTCAACATCGTCGGCGACGACGACACCGCTCGGGCACTGCTGAACGCGATGGCCGTCGAGCTGGCCGAGAACCCGTGGTCGGACCAGATCCAGGTCACCCTCGTCGGGATGCCCCAGGGGCTCGCCCGCGACCTCAACCGCTTCCGCGTCCAGCACGTCGACGACGTCGGCGCCCTCGTGCGCAACATCCGTAGCGATCTCCACGACCGCGAGCAGGCTTTCGCGAGCTACGGCGTCGGCGACGTCCACGCCGCCCGCGTCCACGCCACCGACGCCGAGTCCTGGGCGCCCCACATTGTGATCCTCGCCGAGGCTCCGTCCGAAGACCTCCAGAACGAACTCGCCGACCTGGTCGACCGGGTGCCTCGTCTCGGAATCGCGACCGTGTCGAACGGAGCCACGGTCGCGCGCGGGTCGACCGTGCGAATCACGTCCCGCGAAGGCGCCGAGCTGATCTCAGCCGATGGCGCGATGCCCCCGCTGCCGTTCAAACCCCAAGTGCTCGACGGCGAAGAACTCCGGCTCATCCAAGAGCTGTTCGACACCACCGATCACGAGGCCGTTCCGGCGCCGGCCCACGTCGTCGACGAGCCCGTCGTCATCGAGCCCGAGCAGACGCCCGTACTCGAGGAGACCGAGCCCGCCGGCGTCTCCGAGCCCCCGACTGAGCAGCCCGTCGCCGGGGATCTCGTTAGCGACGACTCCGCGGCGGCGGCACCCGAGGCCACTCGCGACGAGGTGCCGAGCTGGCCTGCCCCGTACGTGCGCCTGCTAGGACCCGTCGACGTCCTCCACCTCGCCGACGAAGAGGCCATGCCCGGCCGCGGGATCGAGCTGATGGCGCACTTGCTCCTCAACGGAACCGTCGATGGCAAGCAGCTCCAGACCGCGTTCTGGCCCGACACCCCCAACGCC
>JAMFST010000006.1 GCA_026225435.1 Labilithrix luteola | reverse complement strand
GGTTCGGCCTTGCCGACCAGGTGATCCCGGCGCCGATCGCCGCCTCGTACGCCATCTACGAGCCGAACAATGGCACGGTCATCGCCAACGCCGTGGTCACGGCCTACAACATGCCCGCCACCGCCGCCGATGCGGGGACGACGAGCAGCCCGGCCGCCGTTCCGGTGGCGCAAGGGGTGACCGACCTCACCGGCACCGTCAACTTGCTCTTCGCTGGCACGCCCCAGTGACGCCGTATCCACGCGCAAACCATCCCCGCGGAATTGAGCCGCCGCCCGCCGAAGTTCGAGTACGCTGACTCGCAGGGTTCATGAACGAGGTTCGCATCCAGGCCTTGGTGCACATGGCGCGCTCGCTCGGCGGCGAGTCGCCCAGCGTGCTGTCGCTCACGGCGGCCGCCTACGGGCAGCGTCCTGGTGACGAGGCGACGGTGCCGACCGGGTTCGATCCCTCCGCCTGCCTGCTCTTCGAGGCGCTCGTCGAGGGCGGCTACCTCGTCGCCTGCGCCGACGGTGACTTCGATGCGGACGAGCGACGCACCTTCGAGCGCGTCGTCACCGACGTCTGCTCCGGGGTGGTGCCGCCGCCGGCCATCGAAGCGCTCGTCTCCGATCTGCAGACGCAGCTCGTCGAGGACGGGCTCGACAAGCGCATCGCCGCCGTCGCGAAGAACGTGGCGCGCAAGGAGCATGCGCTCGAGGTGCTCCGCGTCGCCGTGCTGCTCGCCCAGGCGAACCACGACGTGAGCGAGGACGAGCACACGGTGCTCGGCAAGCTCACCACGGCGCTCGGTCTCTCCGCCGCCGAGCTCGAGGAGGCGCTGCAGGACATCCAGCGCGGCCTCGCGTCGGCAGCCAGCTAGCGCGCGCGTCGCGGGCTACTTTTTCGGTACGAATATCCGCCCGACCTCGAGCTCGATCGCGTCGAAGGGCTCAACCCGAGCGACCGATTCGTCGTCGTAGGATCCGACCTCGAACCATCCTTGGGTCGCGCGGTCGAAGCGGAGAGCTTCGAGCGTGCGGGCTTCGGGATCGATGATCCAGTAGTAGGGGATCTCGTGCGCGGCATAGAGCCGTCGCTTGGTCACGCGGTCGTGAGCAGCGTTGCTCGGTGAGAGAATCTCGCAGACCCAATCTGGCGCGACGTCGATGGGGCGAACGTCCCAGGGCGAGGGAAGTCGACCGCGTCGCCATCCCGAAAGGTCCGGACGTACGACCGTGAGCGCGGCGAGGCGAACCTCCACCTCGGGGAGAATCCACCACCCGCCGGGGCCTTGGCCGTCGCCGTTGGGGTCGAACGGGCCGCCGATCAGCTCGCCGGTATTGCGCTGCGCGCGCGCGTGTTTGGGAAGCGGAGCTGGCGGCGCTACGATGACACCGTCGATGATCTCGGCGTGGGTGTCGCCCGGTTCAGCGAGAAGGTCGTCGTACGTGGCGAGCTTCGCGGCAGCCTCCATTACGCCAGCCTAGCAGCTCCCTGACACCGGGGCGGGGAGCGGCGGAGCCGGCGCGATCGAACGCGTTTTACTGGTCGAGCATCTCGAGCGCATCGCGGAACACCGACGCTTCGACGGAGCGGCCGTCGCGGTCGGCGTCCTCGGCGAGGCGGGCGAGCACGGTGCGCTGGCGGGGGAGCAAGCGCTCGCGCACGTCCGGCGGGGCATCCTCGAGGCGGGCGCTGAGCAGCGCGAGCAGCTCGAAGCCGCGATCGAGCGCCGTGAGAAGGCGCGCCAGCTCCTCGACCACCTCGTCGTCCTCCGGTCGCGCGCGGAGCTGGGCGATGAGGTCGTCGACGCGGGCGCTCGCCTCGGCTTCGTCGAAGGCGGCCGACTCGCGCGTGACGTGCAGGGGAGGGAGCGACGCGGCGGACTTCGTCGGCGGGTCGTGAATCACGGTGCCCGAAGGCTCGGGAGCGGGCGCCGTCGCCGCCTCCGGCGTGGTCGGGACCACCTCGCGCGAGGGCGGAGCAGCCTTGGGCGCGAGCGCCGCGCCCACCTCACGATAGAGCCGTCCGACCTCCGCGTCGCCCGGCGCCAGCGTCAGCGCCGCACCCAGGTGGCGCTGCGCGCTCGCCAGGTCTCCGCGCACGTCGCGCTCGAAGCTCGCCGCCTCGAGCAACAGCGCGACGACCCGGTCGACCGCCACGTCGCTGTGCTGCGCCGACGTCTCCGCCGCCTCGCGCAGCCGCGCGAACGCCAGCGACGCGCCGATGCGATCGCCGAGCAGGCCACGCCAGCGCCCCTCGAGCCCGCGTGCTTCGGCGGCTCGCGACGCATCCCCCGGCACCATGCGCGCGCGCGCCGCCGCGGCCGGAAGATCGAAGAGCTTCTCCGCGAGGATCACCGCGAGGGCCAGCTCGCTCGCCGAGGTGTCCTCGCCGCGCGCCTCGCTCAGCTCGATCGAGCGCGCCAGCAAGGTGGCTCCACGCGCCGCGCGACCGCCCTCGGCCAGCGCCATCCCCAGACCGGCGAGCGCCGACGGATCGTCCGGCGCGGCTCGCAGCGCTCGTTCGTAGAGAGTGCTCGCCTCGGCGCGCAGACCGCGATCGCGCCAGGCGTCGCCCGCGCGTCGCCAGATGGCGTAGGTCGTCTTCGCGAGGTCCCCCTTCGTCGGCGTACCGGCGCTCGCCGCGGCGATCGACTCCACGTCGGCGCGCGCCTCGTCGATCCGCCCGGCCGACAGCCGTCGCTCCACGCGTGCCCAGCGCAGCCGCGCGCTCTCCGGTCGCTCGGCCACGGCGCGATCGAGCCACACCAGCGCATCGAGCGGATCGCTCAGCAGCTTCGCGGCGCGCACGAAGGCCTCGGCGGCGAGGGCGGGCACGGTCTCGGTCTCGCCCGCGCGCACGAAGGCCGCCCGGGCCCCGTCGAGATCACCGGTCGCCTCCAGCAGCTCGGCCCGCAGCGTCCCCTCGGTCCCGCGGGTCGCCGTCTTCACCTTGTCCGGGCCGCTGTCGGGGCGGGCGACCGCGCGATCGCGCTCGATGTCGCGCAGCAGCGAGAGCGCCGCCTCGGACCGACCGCCGGCCGCGTGATCGATCTCGGCGATGCGCCGGGCGATCTCCGGATGGCGCGCCGCCCCGCCCATGCTCACCAGATCGAGCGCGCGCGCTTGCACCAGATCACCGGCGGCTCGCGCGTCGTCGGCCGCGCGGGTCAGCCGGGCGATCTCCCCGGCGCGCACCGCTTCCTCGCTCGGCTCCGCGGTGACGCCGTCGGCGGATGCTTGCAGAATCCACGCATCGTCGGCCGCCGCCATGCCCGACCAGCGCGCCTCGCGCGTAGAAGGGGAGCGGATACCGGCCTCGGGCAACAGGTGCCGCACCAGCCGCCCGAGCGCGTCCGGCAGCGTGAAGAGCGAGCCGGCGCGGGCTCCGCGCGACGCCGTCGTCTGCAGCAGCTTGCTCGCCGCGGCCAGCGCCAGCGCCATCGGCGGCGCCGGCAGTCCGGTCCCGCGCGCGTGGGTGACGACGAAGCGCAGATCGCGCTCCTCCGGCAGGAGCACCAGCTCGAAGGCGAGGATCTTCGGCGCCGCCGCACGTGCGCCCCGCGCCGGACGTGCCGGAACCGCGTCGCGCTCCGGCTCGATGAGGGCGATGGTCGCCGCCCCCGCGCGCGCGCGCACCCACAGCTCGGGCACCTCCACCGAGACGATCCCGCGCAGCTTGCTCGCCGCCCAGCGCATCGCCCGGTGCCGGTCGATCTCGACGGTCAGCGCGACCAGCTCGCCACGCCGGTGCCGGAAGCGCGCCACGCCACCGGACACGTCGAGCGGGAAGCGCATGCCCGGCACGCGCAGATCGAGCGTCGGCACCGTGGCGAGCCCGAAGGCGTCGGCCGGCCGCGCCAGCTCGAAGCCGATGCCGCTCCGTCCGATGGAGAGCCGCAGCTCCACGTTGGGCGTCTCGCGGTCGACGCGCGGAGCCCGCGCACCGGCAGCCGCGCCCGCGACTTCGCCAGCGCTGCCGTGCTTGGGCGGCGGCGTCGTCGAGGGGAGGCGAACCGAGGCGATCGGCGGCGTCGGGCGGGGTTTCATTCGGCGGACTGCGCCAGGGTACCAAGCCCCCGCTCCGGGAGGCGACTTCGCGGGGAGGCGCCGGCCGGCAATGCTATGGAGCCGGCGTGGCTTTCCCGGATCCCACCGTCTACGACGGCGTGCGCGGCCCGAGCGCCGTCAGCGCCGTGGAGGTGCTCGGCGCCACCTCCCGGCTCGCCGCCACCTTCCCCGGGTACGAGGCGCGCGAGGGGCAGCTGGCCATGGCCGCGGCCGTCGACGCCGCCCTGCGCGAGGAAGCGCCGCTCTTCGTCGAGGCGGGCACCGGCACGGGAAAGACGCTCGCCTACCTCGTCCCGGCGATCCTGAGCGGCAAGAAGGTCATCATCTCGACCGCCACGCGGAACCTCGAGGAGCAGATCTTCGAGAAGGACATCCCGCTGGTGCGCCGCCTGCTCCGCCCGTACGGGATCGAGTTCCGCGCCGCCTTGATGAAGGGCTTAGCGAACTACGTCTGCCTCCGCCGCCTGGACGAGGCGTCCGCCGCGCCCGGCGGCGAGAAGCTCACCCGCATCCGCCGCTGGTCCGAGCGCACCGACTCGGGCGACCGCGCCGACCTCTCGGAGGTCGGCGAGTCGGATCACCTCTGGAGCGAGGTCCAGTCCTCCAGCGACACCCGCATCGGCAACGGCTGCACCTACTTCGACCGCTGCTTCGTCACCAAGATGCGCCGCCTGGCCGACGCCGCGGACATCGTCGTCGTCAATCACCACCTCTTCTTCGCCGACCTCGCCCTGCGCCGCGCCCGCGAGGGCTACGCCAGCGCCCTCCCCAACTACGACGCGGTCATCTTCGACGAGGCGCACCAGATCGGGGACATCGCCACCGACTTCTTCGGCAAGCGGATCACCAGCGCGCGCATCGACGCCTGGCTGCGCGACTGCCGCCACTCGGGCCTCGACGTGCCCAGCGTCGCCGGCATCGAGCGCGCCGCGTCCAACCTCTGGTCGCTCCTCTCGGCCAAGGTGCGCATCGGCGAGCGGCGCACGCTGGCCAGGAGCGACTGGTCGGCGGTCGACCGCGACG
>JAMFST010000670.1 GCA_026225435.1 Labilithrix luteola | reverse complement strand
TACCGGGACGGGACTTGCACCCGCTGGAAAAGCGCAGCCTGCGAGCGAAGGTTCGAGCTCTTGCGAGCTCTCGGCTTCGTTCACGTCACGACGCACCATGGCGTGAGCGTACATAAGTACACTGAAGCGACCCGACCGACGATTTGCGGCCATATCCGCGGCTCATGCGCCCCCTCTCACCAGACCTGGCAGCGATCGGCCGCCGGACGGATCATCTTCGACCCCTCCTTGCAGGAGAACGCCGTCGCGAACGCCGGGACGTTCGAGAGCGGGCCGTTCACGCGGTACTGCGCCGGCGAGTGCGGATCGGTGTTCACGCGGAGGCGCACCTCCTCGTCGCGGATGCGCGCGCACCAGCCCTGCGCGAAGCCGAGGAAGAACTGCTGCTCCTTGTTGAAAGACCGTCCCGTGGGCCCGGGAGCGTCGACCACCCCGGCCGTGGCCCGCTCCATCGAGTTGTAGGCCAGCTTGATCCCGCCGAGGTCGGCCAGGTTCTCACCCAGCGTGAGCTTGCCGTTCAGATGGACATCGCCGAGCACGGTGTAGCCGTCGTACTGCTTCTTCACGCAGTCGGCGCGCTTGTCGAACTCGTCGCTCACGCCCTTGCTCCACCACTCGCGCAGGTTGCCGTCGCCGTCGAACTGGCGCCCCTCGTCGTCGAAGCCGTGGGTCAGCTCGTGCCCCATGACCATGCCGATGCCGCCGAAGGCGACCCACGGCTTCATCCCGCGCTCGTAGTACGGCAGCTGGAGGATGCCGGCGGGGAAGACCATCTCGTTCATCGACGCGTTGTAATAGGCGTTCACCGTGGGGGGAGACATGTCCCACTCGCCGCGGTCGACCGGCTTGCCGATCTTGGCGAGCTGGCGCTTGGCCTCGAAGGTGGAGCCGGCGACGGCGTCGTCGAGCAGCTTGCCGCGGCTGATGACGAGCGCGTCGTAGTCGCGCCAGTGGTCGGGGTAGCCGATCTTGTTGGCGATCTTCGAGAGCTTCTCGAGCGCCGCCTGGCGCGACTTGTCGTCCATCCAGGAGATGTCGCCGAGGTCGGCGCGCATCGAGTCCTCGATGTCGACCACCATCTGGCGGGTGTCGGCCTTCCCCTCGTCGCCGAGCGTCTCCTTGGCGAAGGTCTGCCCCAGCGCCTCGCCCATCTTGTGGTCGATCTCGCGGACGCAGCGCTTCCACCGCGGCAGGATCTTCGGCGCGCCGGTGAGGACGGTCTTCATCTTGAAGCCCTCGTCGACGAAGCGCTTCGGCAGGTACGCCGTGAGGTCGTCGACCGCGCGCCACTTCATGTACGTCTGGACATCGGCCCAGTGTCCGTCGAGCTGCCCGACGGCACCCACGAAGTCGATGTGCTCGACGTTGAGCGAGGCGAGCTGCGGCTGGCCGACGTCACGGAAGTAGTCGGTCCACAGGAACTTCGGCGCCGCGGTGGTCAGGTCGGCGACCGGGACCTTGTGGTAGCGCTTCACCGGATCGCGGCGGTCGACGCGCGGCATGGACGCCTTGGCCAGGTCCGTCTCGAGGCGCATCACCGTGAGCGCGTCGGCCCTCGCCTTGCCCGCCGGCTCCCCGAGGAGCACGAAGGTGCGCTCGAGGTGCTCGAGGTACTTCGCCTGGATGTCCTTCGACTTGGCGTCGTCCTTCAAATAGTAGTCGCGGTCGGGCAGCCCCAGGCCACCCTGGGAGACGACGGCGATCTCCTGCGTCGCGTCCTTCGAGTCCTGCTCGGAGTCGAGGTCGAAGAACATGCGGACGCCGCGCTCGTGGAACCAGGCCACCGTCTTCGTGAACGACGCGCTGTCGTGCACCTTGGCGATCTCGGCGAGGTACGGCCGGAGCGGCGCGGTGCCGGCCTTCTCGATGCCCGTCTCGTCCATGCAGGACGCGTAGTAGTCGCCGAGCTTCTTGGCGTAGGCGCCGCTGGGCGCGACTCCGGGAGCGTTGCCCGAGGCAGCGTCCCCTTCGAGCACCGTCTTCAGCTTCGTCTCGTTCTTCTCGTGGAGCACGTCGAAGCTGCGGTACCAGCGCGACTGGTCCTCCGGGATCACCGTGTTCTTGATCCAGGTGCCGCAGGCGTACTGGTAGAAGTCCGTACAGGCGTCGACGGACGTGTCCATCGCCGACTCGTCGATGCCAGCGCCGCCGCTCTTCCACTCCTTCGGCGCGACGGCCGGAGCGGCCGCGGGGGGCGCGGTGGTGGACGTGGTCATCGGCGCGACGGCGACCGTCTCCGAGCTGCCGCAGGCGGCCGCGAGGAACAGCGGCGTCAGCGAGACGGAGAACAGAGCGAGGCTGGCGGCGGGGGAGCGTCGGGTGCGCATTTGTGGCGCCGAGATGCCCTAGGGATCGGCGGAAGGCAAGCGCGGGAACGGGACCGACGAATGACGCGCTGTGCTCCCGCTCGCGCTCACCTCGCCGGTCGCACCAGCCGGAAGAAGCTCAGCACGTTCCACAACCCGAACCCGACGAAGAGCACGAGCAGGCCGAACGGACCGCGCGCCCCTTCCGGCTCCTCCCCGTCGAGGAGCAGGTAGGCGTCGTCGGTCGGGCGCATGCCGGTCTTCGCCTCGATGGCGGCGGCGAGACCGCGGTG
>JAMFST010000669.1 GCA_026225435.1 Labilithrix luteola | reverse complement strand
GCGACGAGCACGAGGCCACCGAGGCGACCGATCTGGCCCGGGCCATGTACGACGGCGCCATGAGCGTGCCGGCGTACAAGGCGCAGCTCCGCGCCTACCACCAGCTGCACCATGCGCTCGAGCGGTCGCTGGACGCGGCGGCGAAGGGATCGCCCGAGGTGCGCGCGGTGGTGGTGCACGCGGGGAAGAAGACCTCGCCGCTGTCGATGGACCTCGACCGGCTCGCCGACGTGATCGCGCTCGACTCGAGGGAGCTGCGCGCGGCGGTGGCGGCGACGGTGCGCTTCGTCACCTCGGTGGACGCCGCGGTGCTGCTCGGCGCGCTCTACGTGCTCGAGGGGTCGGCCATGGGGGCCATCGCGCTGACGCCGCGCCTCCAGGCGGGGCTGAAGCTGCCGGACGACGCGCTCGCCTACTACCGTGGCCACGGCAGCAAGACACGCGAGCGGTGGACCACGTTCAGCGCGCTGATGGACGCCGCACTGCCCGACGCGGGCGCGCAGGACCGTGCGGTGGGCGCGGCGCGCAAGACGTTCGCTGATCTGCGGGCCATCTTCGACACGATCACCGCCGCCGAGGAGGCCGCTCGCCAGCAGCTGGAACGACAGAAGCAGCAGGAGCGGGAGTGGGCCTCGGAGGGGAGCTGACGCCCTCCGTACCCACACTGAGGTGCTTCAGGCGGCGCCCGGCGGCGCTGTCGGCGAGCAAGGTGGTGAAGCGACGCTCGCGGGTCGCCTCCTGCTTGGCGCTGACCACCCAGTGCGTGGCCGTCCGCCGGTACCACGGCGCCTGCGCCTCGAAGAACGCGCGGGCCGCCGGTGCGGCAGCGAGGGCGAGGAGCTGCTCCGGGGTGAAGACCGCCTCCTCCTTCCGCTCGAACGAGTAGACGCCGGTGCGCGCGGCGGTGCGGGCGGCGAAGGCGGTGAGCCCGGCGGGCTGCATCTGCCCCAGGCGGGTCAGCTCGGCGACGCGGGCGACGTTCACCGAGCTCCAGATGCTCGTCGTGCGCCGCGGGGTGAAGCGGATCGAGTAGGCCGTCTCGTCGATCGAGCGGCGCACGCCGTCGATCCAGCCGAAGCAGAGCGCCTCGTCGACCGACTCCGGCCAGGTGATGCTCGGCTTGCCAGAGCCCCGCTTGTGGAAGCCGACGAGCAGCTCGTCCTTGGTCGCGTGGTTCGCCTCCAGCCAGGCGCGCCAGGCCGCGGGGGTGGCGAAGAATCGAGGGCGCGCGGCGGGCATCGGGTCCACCATAGCGGACAGCACGATGGACCACTTCGCCCCTTGGCTCTCGCTCGTCGGCGGCGCGCTCATCGGCGCCAGCGCGTCCCTGCTCCTGCTCTTCAACGGACGCATCGCCGGGATCAGCGGCATCGTCGGCGGCCTGGTGTGGCCGAAGCAGCGCAGCGAGCTCACGTGGCGCGCGCTCTTCGTGGCCGGGCTGCTCGTCGGGGGGCTGGTGATGCTCCGCGCGCGGCCCGCCTCGTTCGGGACGGCGTCGGTCCCCTTGCCTCTCGTGGTCGTCGCCGGCCTGCTGGTGGGCTTCGGGACGCGCCTCGGCGGTGGGTGCACCAGCGGTCACGGCGTCTGCGGCCTGGCGCGCCTTTCGGGGCGTTCGCTGGCCGCCACGTGCACCTTCATGGCCACCGGGATGGCGGCGGCCATCGTGGTGCAGCACCTGCTCGGCGGTGGTCGATGAACGCGCGCCCTTCGCAGCTCCTCCCCGGGCTCGTCGCCCTCGGCGGCGGGATCGTCTTCGCCTTCGGCCTCTGCCTCTCGGGGATGACGCAGCCGGAGAAGGTGCTCGGGTTCCTCGACGTGAGCCGCATCCCGTCCGGCGGCTGGGATCCGAGCCTGGCCTTCGTGATGATCGGCGCCATCGGCGTGCACTTCGCGTTCGCCCGCCGCGCGCGGCTCGGCAAGGCACCGCTGCTCGCCGCGAAGAACGAGCTCCCCACGGCTACCAAGGGGCTCGCAGGGCTCGATGCGGGCCTCTTCGCCGGCGCCGCGCTGTTCGGGCTCGGCTGGGGGATCGCCGGGTTCTGCCCCGGGCCGGCGGTGGTCTCGCTCGTGACCGGCGCCTCGCCCACCGTCGTCTTCGTGGCCGCGATGGTGGCGGGGATGGCGCTGCACTCCTCGTGGACGGGCTGGGCAACCGGTTCGCGCCGGTCGATCAAGAACGCGATGCCGCGGTCCGCTTCTTCGTAGCCGTGGCCGCCGCCGGAGCGAACACGCCAGCCACGAAGATGAGAGACCACGCCATGACGACGAGAGACGCAGAGGTGACGGGCGCGGTGATGACCGGTCGCTTCAGCTGCCGCGCCTACGATCCGCGGCCGGTACCGCAGCCGGTGCTCGAGCAGCTGGTGACGATGGCGCGCACCAGCCCCTCGTGGTGCAACGTGCAACCGTGGGAGGTGGTGCTCACCCGCGGGGAGGCGACCCGCGCGCTGCGTGACGGGTTGAAGGCGCAGCTGGCCACGCCGGCGGCGCCCGATCTCCCCTTCCCCGCGACGTACACCGGCGCGCACCTCGATCGCCGGCGGGCCTGCGGCTGGGCGCTGTACGAGGCGTGCGGGATCAAGAAGGGGGATCGCGAGGCGTCGACGAAGCAGGCGCTGCGAAACTTCGACTTCTTCGATGCGCCGCACGTGGCCATCCTCTCCAGCCCGGCGACGCTCGGTGTCTACGGGGTGCTCGATTGCG
>JAMFST010000668.1 GCA_026225435.1 Labilithrix luteola | reverse complement strand
GCGGGCGCGCGCCGCGTCGTGGGTCATCTGGGCCCCGGACATCCCGCTGGGCAGGGCCAGCGAGGGGACGATGCGCGAGGCGAGGCGCCCGGCGAGCAGCTTCAACCCCGGCACCTCCAGCGCCAGGCCGAAGAACGGTGACGTCAGGAGGAGCCCGCGCCAGCTGCGCGCCGACTCGAGGACGCTGGCGGTGGCGACGAGCCCGCCGAAGCTGTGGCCGAACAGGAAGAGCGGCGCACCGTTGGCCCGCTCGGCGAGGAGGCGCGCGAGCTCGGCGGCGTCGTCGAGGAACTCCTCGAACCGGTCGGCGTACCCGCGCGTCCCGGCGGCGCGACCGTGGCCACGCATGTCGATGGCGACCGAGCCGATGCCGCGATCGGCCCACTCGTCCATCACGTGCGCGTAGCGAGCTCCGTGGTCGGCGTAGCCGTGGAGCAGTCCGACCATCGCGCGTACGTTGCCCGCGGCAGGGACGGCGGTGGTGAAGTAGAGCGACGGGCCGGCGACGGCGCGCTGGGTGACGGCCCCCTCCTCGTGCAGGATGTTCATGGACGGCTGCTACGATACACGCCTCGATGCCTCGTCTCGCCCCCTTCCTCGTCATCGCCGTCGTGTCCGGCGCGCTGGTGGCGCCGTGGGTGGCGAGCCCGATCGCCCGCGAGGCGCACGTCCCGCACAGCCACGGGCTGGCGGAGAAGAAAGACGCGGTGCGACATGACGGCGAGGACGACGACGACGCGCCCGCGCCGGTGATCCTGGCGACGCTGGTGCAGACGCACACCGGCGAGCGCGTGCTGCTCGACGACGAGGGGCCGCCGCTCGAGCGCTTCGACGCGCTGCTCGGCGACCGCACCACCGGAGCGCACGGGGCGCTCGATCCCCGCCTGCTCGACCTGCTGCGGCAGCTGGCGCGCGGGGTGGACGACGCGCCCGGGGGTGTCAGTGCGCCGGCGCGCATCGAGCTGGTGAGCGGCTACCGCAGCGCCAAGCTGAACGAGATGCTGCGCAAGAAGGGGCACCACGTGGCCTCGCACAGCCAGCACTCGCTGGGGCACGCCGTCGACTTCCGCCTCATCCCGGCGTCGGAGACCGCGGCGCTCGAGCCGGCGCTGGTGCGCGAGCGGATCCGCGCGCTCGGCTGGCAAGGCGGCGTCGGCATCTATCCGACGCCGAACGACCGCTTCGTGCACGCGGACGTCGGGCCGAACCGCAACTGGATGAACTGAGCGTCAGCTGTCGCGAAGCTTCCGCGCGACGGCGAGCAGACCTTCGCGCGTGTTGTCGCCCGGGTGGTCCTGCACGTGCTCGAGCAGCGCGGCGAGGATCTTCCCCAGCTCCGGCCCCGGCGGGAGGGCGAGCTCCTTCATCAGGTCCTTCCCGTTGATCGCCAGATCGCGCGTGGAGAACGCGGCCCCGGCGGCGAGCACCTTCTCCACGTGCGCGCGCAGCGCCGTGAGCGCGGCGAGATCGGGCGCGACCCCCGGCGAAGTCCCCTTGGCTCGCACGTCCGCCTCGTTCAGCTTGTACAGATCCTCCACCCGCTCGGGACCGACTCGCTTCAACCAGCGGCGCACCGCCGCGTCGGTCCAGCCGTCGTAGTGGAACAGGTGGTGGCGCACGAGCTCGACGATCCGCTGCCGCTCGTCGTTGGAGAACTTGAGCCGCTGGGCGATCGGATCGGCGATCTCCGCGCCGATCCGCTCGTGCTCGTAGAAGGTGTAGTCCTGCGTCTTGTCGCTGAAGGCGCGCGAGCGCGGCTTGCCCACGTCGTGGAGGAGCGCGGCGATGCGCAGCACCGGGTCACCGACGCAGGCGTCCATGCACTCCATCCCGTGGCGCCACACGTCGTAGGCGTGCCACTTGTTCTGCTCCGTCCCCCACCCTTCGAGCAGCTCCGGGCAGGTCACGCCGAGCAGGCCGGTCTCGCGCATCACGTCGAAGGCGCGTGACGGGCGCGCCGCCTTCATCGTCTTCTTCCACTCGTCGCGCACCCGCTCGGCGGAGACCTTGCGGAAGGTGCCGAGCGCCTCGCCGATCGCGCGAAAGGTCGCCGGATCGAGCTCCATGTCGAGCGTGGCGACGAAGCGCGCCGCCCGCAGCGCGCGCAGGCCGTCCTCCTGGAAGCGCTCGTCGGCGTTCCCCACCGCCCGGAGGATCCTGGCGTCGAGATCGCGCGCGCCGTCGAACGGATCGCAGAGCTTGCCGTCGGTCGGGTCGACCGCCATGGCATTCACGGTGAAGTCGCGCCGGGCGAGGTCGGCGGTGAGATCATCGGTGAAGAACACCTCGTCCGGCCGCCGCCCATCGCTGTAGCCGCTCTCGCCGCGCAAGGTGGTCACCTCGTAGG
>JAMFST010000667.1 GCA_026225435.1 Labilithrix luteola | reverse complement strand
GAGCACGTCCCCGCGAGGGTGGTGCACGAGGATGGCCGAGTACGTCACGAGCCAGCGGTGAAACTCGCTCGGGCCGGCGACGGAGTAGGCGCCGGGCTGATCGTCGGCGGCAAACTCGACCCAGCACGCCGACGCGGGGGCGGTTGCCGGCGGCGGAGCGACCAGCACATGCGGTGGCGCAGCGGCAACCGAGCAACCGGCGAGCGCGGGGGCGAGCGCGGACACGACGACCAGGAGGGCGACGGCGCCCGGCGAGAGCATGCGCGAAGTATCGCTCACTTCCGCGTCCTGTTCCGCACCGCGCCGAAGATGATGCGCGCCAGCGCGAGGCCCGTTACTCCAGCCAGCGCGCCAGCACGACGGTCACGTTGTCCGGACCGCCGTGGGCGTTGGCCTTCTCGATCAGCCGGGTCGCCGCCGTCTTCAGATCCGGCGCGTTGCTGGTGATCTCCTGCATCTCGGGATCGCTCACCGGGCCGCTGAGACCGTCGCTGCAGAGGAGGTACGTGTCGCCCGCGCGCGGCTGCTCGAAGCGGGTGTCGACCTTCACGGTGTCCTTCATCCCCAGCGCGCGAACGATGACGTTCTTGTGCGGGAAGTTCTGGATCTCCTCCGGCGTGAGGCGCTTCATCTTGATGTAATCGTTCAGCAGCGAGTGGTCCTCGGTGAGCTGCTCGATCTTGTTGTCGCGCACGCGGTAGACGCGGCTGTCACCGACGTGGGCGACGTAGACGCCGTCTTCCACGGCGAACATCGTCACGATGGTGGTGCCCATGCCGCGCTGGCGGGCGTCGCGCTGGGCGCTCTCGTAGATGCGCAGGTTGGCGAGCTTGATGCCGGTGATGAGCCGGTTCTCCTCGTAGCCCTTGCTGCGGTCCATCTTGTACGGCCAGGTCCGCTCCGGGTCGTTCGCCGTGGCGGCGAAGAACTCCTGGAGCGAGTCGACCGCCATCTTGCTGGCGACCTCGCCGGAGGCGTGACCGCCCATGCCGTCGGCCACGATGTAGAGGCCACTCTCCTCGGTGATCGAGAAGTTGTCCTCGTTGTGGTTCCTCTTCATGCCGACGTTGGTTTCGCCAGCGACTTCGATGCGGAGAGGTCCACCCACGGGAGGGCTATCGTGGCAAGTCAGGTCGAGGGGTGTCAACCGCCGTATCGGTGCGACAGACTTTTCGCAGCGGTTTCAGAACGTCCGCAGCGTCACGGAGCCGCTTTCAAGGTCACGGTGGCCTCCTTCAAACGCCCATCCTTGAACAGCAGGAGCGGAGTTTTCGACCCGATGGGGCGCTTGGCGATCTCCTCGGACAGGCGATCGGGAGAATCGACGGGCACTCCGTCGACGGCGGTGACCATGTCCGCCTTGGCGGCGTCGGTGCTGGCGTGGAGGCCCGCCTTGTCCGCCGGGCTGCCCGGAGCGACCGCCATGACGCGCACGCCGCGCACGGCGCCGATGGTGGACGCCTCGCCGACGATGCCCAGCCAGGGGGCGGGCGCAGCGGCCGGGGTGGGGGTGCGGACGAGGAAGTCGCGGACGGCGCGCACCGGAGCGCCGATCATCACGGCGGAGCAGGGCGGAGGGGTGCCGGCCGGGCGAACCGGCGCGTGCGTGCCGACGCCGAGCGCGTTGAGCTGCGCCTGGGCGCTCCCGGGCGGAGGATTGGCCGGCGTGTCGAGGCAGGCGCGGACCAGGACGCCGAGGACCGAGCCGTCGGCGTCGACCACCGGCGAGCCGAGGGTGGCCCCCTGCGCGGAGAGCGACATGGCCCCTTCGAGCTCGGTGCCGCTGGCGGCGTGAACGTCGGTTCTCCCCTGGAAGGGCGCGGGAGTCGCGTGCGGACCGGCGGCGGGGCCGGTCTTGGCGCCGGCCGCCGCGGGGGCGCGAGCGGAGCCGAAGGCGCGCAGGCCGGCGCCGGTCGGCCCGCCGGGATCGGCCGGGCTCGGGATGAGGCCGTCGCTCCATTTTGGGCCGTTTTGCGGCACCAGGAGGGCCAGATCCCACTCCTGGTCCTTGTGACCGAGCTTGGCGTGGGCGAGCGTGCCGTCGGCGTAGCGCACGTCCGCGTCGGAGGTCCCGACGACGGTGAGCGAGGTGAGGACGCGCCCGTCGTGGCCGAGGACCGAGCCGAGGCCGATCACCCGGCCGCCGCGCTCGATCTGGACGACACCGCGCCGCGCTTGCTCCGCGCCGGGGAAGCCGGATTCGCCGACGGTTCCGCCCCCCGCTCCGTTGGTGGAGGCGAGAAACGTGGGGACTCCGCCGGTTCCGGGCCCCGCGGACGACGACCCGGCGAGCGCGCCCGGCCCCGCCGGAGCCGCCGGTTGCGCCGCGGGCGCCTGCTCCAGGTTCGGAATGGCGTGCGCGCTGCGAGGGCTCGCCAGCACGGCCGTGAGCGCCGCCAGGACAGCAAATGCAGACTTTGAGGCGGAGGACAGCGGCAAGGAGCTTCGCATGGCGATCACGACATGGCAGAGCATAGCGCGTGCCGCTTGACGCGCCTGCCGCGAGAGGGTGAAAGACGCGCATGAGGCGCACGAGCGAGACGCGGCGCCCGCGGTTCTGGTTGCCGGCGGCGGGGGGCGCGCTGTTCATCCTCGCCGGGGCCTACTGGATCTCGACGCCGATGTTCCGCGTGCACCCGCCGGCCGACGGAACGGGCGGAGCGGCGGGGCTCGTCGACGCCGGCGCTCCGCGCTGAAGGACGGTTTGTCGCGATGCCGGCGGTCGTGCGCAGCCGTTTCGCCCCGTCGCCGAGCGGGGACCTGCACCTCGGTGGCGCCTGGGCAGCGCTCGTGTCGTGGCTGGTCGCGCGCCGGACCGACGGTGGGCAGGTGGTGCTGCGCATCGAGGATCTCGATCCTCCGCGCGTGGTCCGCGGCTCGGAGGCGCGCATCACGCTCGATCTCGACTGGCTCGGTCTCGACGCGGACGAATCTCCGGCGGCGGGTGGCCCGTTCGGCCCGTACCGGCAATCGGAGCGCAGCGCGATCTACCGCGCCGCCGTCGATCGACTCGCGGCGCTCGGTCTGGTGTACCCGTGCGATTGCTCGCGGGCGGAGATCGCGAGGGTCGCGAGCGCGCCGCATGCCGGCGAGGAGCTGGTCTACCCCGGCACCTGCCGCGACGCTCCGCCGGATCGCCCGATGCGCCGCGACCCCGCGCTGCGGCTCCGCGTGCCGCCGTCGTCGCGCGTGACCGCTCACGACGAGCGTCTCGGTGACCTGTCGCAGGACGTGGCGCGCGAGGTGGGGGACTTCGTGCTCGTGCGCGGCGACGGCGTCTTCTCCTACCAGCTGGCGGTGGTGGTCGACGATCTCGCCATGGAGATCACCGACGTGGTGCGCGGCGCGGATCTCGTCTCGTCGACGCCGCGGCAGCTGCTCCTGGCCGCCGCGCTCGCACCGGACGTGGCGCCGCCGCGCTACCTCCACGTGCCGCTGGTCACCGGCGTCGACGGCGATCGCCTCGCCAAGCGCGCCGCCGGGCTCACCGTGCGCGAGCTCCGCGAACGCGGTCACACCGCCGAGGCGATCCTCGGCGCTCTCGGCTTCGCCCTCGGGCTGACCGACGACGAGGGGCCGCGCTCGTCACGCGAGCTGGCGCGCCTGGCGACGGTGCGCTCCTTCGTCTTCCGCGCCGATCCGCTGCGCGTGCCCGCGGTGCTGGCGGCGCCAGCGTGAGGAGCGGCTTGAGCGAGGCCGCCGAGCGTCTCGATCACCTGCTTCTTCAGCTCCACCAGCGCGCCCCGGCGGCCGTGCAGGTAGCCCATCAAGCTGCGCTGGAAGACCCCGTCGAAGAGCGCGTAGGCCAGCGCCGGTGACACCCCGGGCTTGCTGCCGGACAGCTTCGCGTGCTCGACGACCACCCGCCACACCATGCGCTGCAAGCTGTCGTCGATCGCGCGCACGTCCTCGCGGAAGGACGGCTCGAAGAGGCTCTGCACGCGCAGGTCGTACCAGAGGCGGTGCAGCGTCCCCTCGTCGACGATGGTCTGCGCCATGGTCTCGGCGAAGCCGCGCGCCAGCTCGTCGGCGCTGGTCGCGGTGGCGACCGTCTCGTCGTAGCGCGTCACGCAGCGCGCCTTGTACTGCCGCACGCAGCACATGATGAGGTCCACCTTGTCCTTGAAGTAGTAGTGCAGCACGCCGTGGGAGAACGCCGTGTTCTGCGCGATCTCGCGCAGGCTGGTGCGGGCGTATCCCAGCTCGGCCAGCGTCTTGAGCGCGGCCTCGGCCAGCTCCGCGCGCCTCTCGGCGAACTTCGGGGACGTGGGGACGGGCTTCGATTCCTTCGCCATGACGGAGACGAGGGTAGCGCATCGTCGAACAAGTTCGAGCGCCGCTTTGCGTCATCGGCGCGACGCAGAAAAACGCTGCATTGCGGCACCGTTTTGCGTCTTGACGAGTGACCAAATAAATCTGAACAGTCGTCCAAACTTCCCAGGAGGGGCGCCATGTCGATCTACGGACTCGAAGGACGAAAAGCACTGGTCACCGGTGGTGCGCGCGGCTTCGGAGCGGGAATTGCCGCCGCGTTCGTGAAGGCGGGAGCGAGCGTCACCCTCGCCGACGTGCTCGAGAAAGAAGGGGCGGAGACGGCCAGATCGCTCGGCTCCAAAGCTAAATTTGTCAAAATGGACGTCACCAGCGACGCCGACTGGGAGCGCGCGGTCAAGCAGACCATCGCCGATCAGGGGGGCTTCGATCTGCTGGTGAACAACGCCGGCATCGAGGTCACCTCGCTGGTGATCGACTTCGACGCCGACAAGCTGCGCAAGATGCTCGACGTCAACATCGTGGGCACCGCGCTCGGCATGAAGCACGCGTTCCGCGCGATGAAGCCGGGTGGTCCGGCTGGCAAGGGCGGAGCGGTCATCAACATCGCCTCGGTCGCCGCCACCATCGCCTTCCCGGCGATCGCCGGTTACTCGGGCACCAAGTCGGCGGTCGACCGCATGACCCGCATCGCCGCCATGGAGTCGGGGAAGCTCGGCTACGGCGTGCGCGTCAACTGCGTCTACCCGGGCCTCGTCGCCACCACGATGGGGATCCAGCTGGCCGAGGACATCGTCAAGGTGGGCCTCGCGCCGGACATGCAGGCGGCCATCGCCGGCGTGGTCGAGCAGACCCCGCTCGGCCGCCTCGGCAACGTCGAGGACATGGCCGACGCGATCGTGTTCCTCGCGTCGGACGCCGCCCGCTTCATCACGGGAATCGGTCTTCCCGTCGATGGCGGCATGGGCATGTGATCAGGACAGCACGGAGATAAGAGCGAAAATGGCTACCAAGAAACCGGTCATCGTCTACGGCGCGAATGGGTACACCGGGCGTCTCGTCTGTGAGTACCTGCGCGAGCTGCACCTGCCGTTCATCGCCGCAGGGCGCAACAAGAAGAAGATCCAGGAGGTGCTCGACAAGGTGCCGGGCATCGAGACCGTCGATCACGAGGTCGTCGAGGTCCCCCACGAGGTCGGCGCGCTGACCGAGCTTTTCCGCGGCGCCAAGGTGGTCTCCAACCTCGTCGGCCCGTTCATCAAGCACGGTCCGGAGGTGGTCGAGGCCTGCCTCGCCGCCGGCACGCACTACCTCGACGCCACCGGCGAGCAGGACTGGCTCCTCGACGCGCAGACCCGCTGGGGCGACAAGTTCGCCGCCAAGGGGCTGCTCCTCAGCCCCGGCGTCGCCCAGATGTACACCACCGGCGAGATCGCCGCGCAGCTGTGCCTCGAGAAGCCGGGCCTGGACACGCTCGACATCCTCGTCCTGTGGAAGGGCTTCCCCACCTACGCATCGACGCAGACCATCTTCACCATCCTCAAGGCGGACTGGTTCCACCTGCAGAACAACCAGCTGGTGAAGTGGGACCCGCTGATGACCGCCGAGGCGGTCGTCCCCGGCCAGCACGAGACGGCGCTGGTGCTCCCCTGGGGCGGCACCAGCCACCCGATCTGGTTCAAGAACGACCCGCGCGTCATCAGCGTGAAGGCGCTCGGCGGCGTGCTCGATCGCAGCGTGATGAAGGGCGTCGCCGCGACCGTGCAGATGGTCGAGGAGAAGATCAAGCCGCTCTCCAAGGACCAGCAGGAGATCGAGCTGGGGAAGATCGCTGCCTCGGTGCAGGCGGCCATGCCCCCGCGCGAGAACCCGCGCGTGAACACCTCGGTCGACTCGGTCTACGCGACCGGTCCGCTCGGGCGCGCGCACTGCGTGATCCACGGAAACAGCAACTACAAGCAGACCGGGCTCCTGCAGGCGTACGCAGCGCTCTCCTTGTCGCAGCAGCCGCCCAAGCGCGTCGGCTTCGCCTCGGCCTGCCAGGCCTTCGGCCACCGCGAGCTGCTCGGCATCCTGCGCAGCTTCGGCCTGGTCCTCGAGCCGAGCATCACCTTCCAGAGCTGAGTCAAACCGCGCACGCGCGCCAGGGAGCTTCCATGCGACTGATCGACTTTCTCGACAAGGGGGCGTCGCTCGGCGCGGAAGCGCCCTGTCTCGTGATGCACGAGCGGAGCCTGTCGTACCGGCAGGTGCAGGCACATTCGTACAAGGTCGGCCGGGCGCTCGCGCGCGATGGCGTGCGGCCGGGGGACAAGGTGGCGATCCTCTCGTCGAACGATCCCATCTCGTTCGCCTGCGTCTTCGCCATCTCGCGCGCGGGGGCGGTGTGGACGCCGATCAATCCGCGCAACGAGGCGGCGGAGAACCAGGAGATCCTGGACGCGTTCGACTGCAGCTGCCTCTTCTACCAGAAGGCCTACGCGCCGCTGGTGGAGCGGATCCGCGGGTCGCTGCCGAAGCTGAAGACGGTGGTCTGCATCGACGGCGAGGACGGCGCCGTCCCGTCGCTCGAGCGCTGGTCCGCCGGGCTCGAGGACACCCCGTGGTCCGCCGAGCCGAACGACGATCTCGCCATGATCGTCGGCACCGGGGGGACGACTGGCCGCCCGAAGGGGGTGATGCTGACCGGGCGGAACCTCGAGACGATGAGCGCGCTCACCTTGATGGGCTACCCGTTCCCGCGCGGCG
The DNA here is from genome assembly GCA_026225435.1 of Labilithrix luteola. Classification (GTDB taxonomy): domain Bacteria; phylum Myxococcota_A; class Polyangia; order Polyangiales; family Polyangiaceae; genus JAMFST01. Next base: position 2,424 of record JAMFST010000667.1, on the reverse strand, counting down.
AACCGCCGGTGTACCTCGCGCTGCCGCCGCTGACGCACGCGGCCGGCGTGCTCTGTTTTCCGCTGCTCTGCCTGGGCGCGAAGATCGTCATCATGCCGCACGCCGATCTGCCCGAGTTCCTCGCGCTGATCAGCGAGCACCAGGTGACGCACACCTTCCTGCCGCCGACGGTGATCTACATGCTGCTGGCCAAGCCGGATCTCGAGAAGGCCAATCTCGGCTCGCTCGAGTGCTTCTGGTACGGCGCGGCGCCCATGTCCGCGGAGAAGCTGGAAGAAGCGATCAAGCGCATCGGGCCGGTGATGGCGCAGCTCTTCGGGCAGTCGGAGGCGCCGATGTTCATCTCGATGATGGCGCCGGCCGATCACTTTCGCGCCGACGGGACGATCGCCAAGGAGAAGCTCGCCTCGGCGGGGCGCATCTCGCCGCTGGTGACCGCGGCGATCATGGACGACGGCGGCAACCTGCTGGCGCCGGGCGAGCGCGGCGAGATCGTCGTGCGCAGCTCGCTGGTGATGGCCGGCTACTACAAGAACGAGGAGGCCACGCGCGAGGTGAGCCGCTTCGGCTGGCACCACACCGGGGACGTCGGCTACCTCGACGACGACGGCTTCCTCTTCATCGTCGACCGCGCCAAGGACATGATCATCACCGGCGGGTTCAACGTGTACTCGTCGGAGGTGGAGCAGACGCTGATGCAGCACCCGCAGGTGCAGGATTGCGCCATCGTCGGCCTGCCGGACGACAAGTGGGGCGAGCGGGTGACCGCGGTGCTCCTGCTCAAGCCGGGCGCGACCGTGGATCCGGACGAGGTGAAGGCCTTCGTCAAGGCGCGCATCGGCAGCGTCAAGTCGCCGAAACAGGTGGAGATCTGGCCGGATCTGCCGCGCTCCAAGGTGGGCAAGGTGCTGAAGAAGGAGATCCGGAGCAAATTGCTCGCTGCGTCATAAGTTACCGGCGGGTAGCAAGCGTGGACATGACGCGCTACCTTCGACGCATCATGAGCCAAGACGTCCTGGTTGCCGGTGTGGGGATGATTCCGTTCGCGAAGCCGTCGGCGGCCGAGCCGTATCCGACGATGGGAGCCGCGGCCATCCGCGCGGCCCTCGCCGATGCGAAGCTGTCGTACGACGATGTCCAGCAGGTGTACGCCGGATACGTGTACGGCGACTCGACGTGCGGCCAGCGCGTCGCCTACGACGTGGGGATGACCGGGGTGCCGGTCATCAACGTGAACAACAACTGCTCCACCGGCTCGACGGCGCTGTTCCTCGCGCGCCAGGCCATCCAGGGGGGCGCCGCCGAGTGCGTGCTCGCCGTCGGCTTCGAGACGATGCGCCCGGGCGCCATCGGCAGCATCTTCGAGGATCGCCCGAGCCCCTTCGAGCACTTCGAGACGGCGGCCGACGCGCTGGAGAAGCCGGACGGCGTGCCGCTGGCGCTGCGCTACTTCGGCGGCGCCGGGCTCGCGCACATGAAACAGTACGGCACCAAGCTGGAGACCTTCGCCAAGATCCGCGCGAAGGCGAGCCGGCACGCGTCCAACAACCCGATGGCGGTCTTCCGCCAGGTGGTCACCGAGGACGACGTGATGAAGTCCCCGTTCATGTGGCCGGGCGTGATGACCCGCCTGATGGCCTGCCCGCCCACGTGCGGCGCGGCGGCGGCGCTGCTCGTCTCGCCGGCGTTCGCCAAGAAGCACGACCTCGACGCCCCCGTGCGCATCCGCGCGCAGGCGATGACCACCGACTACCACTCGACCTTCGACGCCAAGGACATGCGCCAGCTGGTCGGCTTCGACATGGCCAAGAGCGCGGCCAAGTCGGTGTACGAGGCGGCCGGCATCGGCCCCGAGGACATCGACGTCGTCGAGCTGCACGACTGCTTCGCGCAGAATGAGCTGATCACCTACGAGGCGCTCGGCCTCTGCAAGGAAGGCGACGCGGAGAAGTTCGTCGAGGCGGGGGACAACACCTACGGCGGTAAGGTCGTCACCAATCCGTCCGGCGGTCTTCTGTCCAAGGGGCACCCGCTCGGCGCCACCGGTCTCGCCCAGTGCACCGAGCTGGTTCACCAGCTGCGCGGCCGCGCCGACAAGCGCCAGGTCGCCGGCGCCAAGCTGGGGCTGCAGCACAACCTGGGGCTCGGCGGCGCCTGCGTGGTGACGCTGTACGACACGGTCTGAAGGCGTGACCGAAAAGCTCCACCGCGCGCGTCATCGCTGTCGCGGTCGCGGTGGATGCTGGCGCCGGTTCACCGGACGCCGCGCCCTCCGCCTGCGTCGAGGGGAACCCGTGCAGCGCGGGGATTGCCTGCCAGGTCGTGACGCTGACGCCAGGCCGGCTGACGACGTGCCAGTGTACGGACGGAGTGTACGCTTCGTGCCAGTGACCGCGGTCAGCCGCCGAACTTCGCCTTCGCGTC
>JAMFST010000666.1 GCA_026225435.1 Labilithrix luteola | reverse complement strand
TTGCCCGCCTTCTGCGCCGCGCTGCCCGCCATGTACTCGGCGTCGGCGAGCCATCCCGGGTGCGCGGTGAGCTTCTCCGCCTCCGTCGTCGCGTAGAGGAGATCCTCGGCGGCGCTGGCGACGTCGCCGTGGACCGCCTTCAGCTTGCCGAGCTTGTAGCGCCAGTAGGGGACATCGTCGTTGCCGGAGACGGCCTTCTGCCACTCGCCGAGCGCCAGCGGATCCTGGTTCTTCTCCTCGTAGCACTCGGCCAGGGTCGCGTGCGCCTGGTAGCGCGACGGCTTCAGCTCGAGGGCGTGCTTCAGGTCCTTGATGGCGTCGTCGATGCGCAGCGTCTTGCGCTCGAGCACCCCGCGCTGCCAGTAGCCGTCGGCCAGCGTCGCGTCGAGGCTGAGCGCCTTGGTCACCTCGGCCTGGACGATGCCCAGCTCCGGCGGCTCGGCGTCGTTCGCCTGCCACGCGATGTACAGATGGTACTCGGCGCGGTTGGGATCGAGATCGACGGCGCGGCGGAGGAACTTCGAGGCTTCCCCGGCGTGCAGCGCCCCCTTCTCGAGGTAGGCGCGGCCCATGTAGTGGCTCGCCTCGGCGCTGTTGGTGCGCAGCTCGAGCACCTTCTTCAGCATGGCGATCGCCTCGTCCGGATGGTTGCCGGCAACGTAAGCGGCGCCCACGCGGAGCTGCAGATCCGGATCGTTGGGCGACTTCTTGAGCGCGTTCTGGAACATGTCCAGCGCCTTGTCGGACTGGCCGGTCTCCTCGAAGAGGAGGCCGCGCTCGAGCGCCAGGCCAGGGTAGTCCTTGTCGCCCGCGGCGACCTGATCGAGCTCCGCCGAGGCCTCGTCCCCCTTGCCCATCTTGCGCAGGGTGATGGCGTAGCGGTAGTGCGTGCGCAGATCCTTGGGATCCTTGGCCATCGCCGCCTGGTAGTGCGCCACGGCCTGGTCGAAGTGCCCCTGCGCCGAGGCCACATCGCCGAGGGCGCGTTGCATCTCGAGCGAGTCGGGGAGCTTGGCGCGCGCGTCGTCGAGCGTCTTCTGCGCCTCGTCGACCTTCCCCTCGCCGGCGAGCAGCTCGGCGAGCACCAGGTACGGCTGGATGGCCAGCGGGTCACCCGTCTCGTTGAGCGTGATCGCCTCCTTGAGCGAGGTCTCGGCGACCGCCTTGTTGCCGAGCGCCGCCTCCACCTTGCCGGCGGTGAGCGCGAGGCGCATCGACTTGGGCGCCTTGACGCGCGCGTCGGCGAGCATCTTCTTCGCCTCGGTCAGCTTGTCGAGCGCCATGTTGGCGCTGGCGTCGCCGACGATGGCGTCGATGTCCGTCGGGTCGGCGCCGAGCGCGGTGTCGAAGCGGGCGAGCGCCTCGGTGGCGCGTTGATCGGCGAGGAGCAGCTCACCCTGCCCGACCAGCGCGAGCACGTTGCGCGAGTTCAGCTTGAGCGCCTCGTCGAAGTGCGCGCGCGCGTCGGCCGAGTGCTCGCGACGGAAGGCGATGTAGCCGCGCAGCGCGTGCGCCTGCGAGAGTTCGCTGGGGCTGGCCGACGAGGCGGCCGCGCCGTCGAGGATGGCCGATAGATCGGTGAGCGCGGCGTCGCCGTCGTGCTCGTTCTTCCACTCGATGCTGGCGCGCAGGAGGAGCGCACCGGCGTCCGACTTGTTGAAGGTGAGCGCGTTGCCGAGCGCCGTGCGTGCGCTCTTCAGATCGCCGCCGGCGTAATAGGCGCGAGCGAGCCCGAACTGCGCGCGCGCCGACGGGGCGAGGGTGGCGGCCTTGGTGAAGGCCTTGAGCGCGTCGCCCGGCTTCTTGGCGAGGATCTCGAGCTCCCCGCTGGCGAGCGCCACGTCTTGCTGGACGGCGTCGTCGGCGCCGATGCCGGCGCTCTGGAACCCGGCGCGCGCCTTGTCGGTGTCGCCGGCGACGGCCTGACCGGCCGCGCGTGCGATCGCCGCGTAGCGCGAGTCCTTCTCCCCCACTTCGGCGAGCCAGGCCTTGGCGCGCGCGTCGGTCGGCCCGTCGGCGCCGAAGCGGAGCTCGGTCTCGTAGGCCGCGAGCGCGGCGTAGGCGGTGAGGTCGCGAGCGCGCGGGGTCGAGGCGTGCGAGGCGGCGAGATCGTCGACCGCGCAGCGGAAGTCGGCCCAGGTGTCGACCCCCATGCGCCGGCGCGCCGAGCTGCCGGCGCTCTGCATCATCTGGTCGTAATCCTTCTGGTGGAGCGTGTCGTTGACGAGCTTCCAGCCGAAGGCGCCGGCGGAGGTGGCCTGCAACGCGGCCCCGCCGACGAGCCCGAGCACCACGAGGATCGCCAGCACGCGCGGCGCGCGGCTGCTCGAGCGACGGATGACGACGGTGGAGGCACGGCGGCGCAGCTTGTCGGCCCCCGGGTCGCCGCCGATGGCGACCTCGGTGCCGATGCCGGGCATCCCGGCGGAGCTGGTCGACACCCGCGCCGGCGGCATGCCCATCGGCTCCTCTGTCCCGATGGACGGACCGCCGTCGTCGTCGCTGTCGGAGCCGAGGTCGACCTCGCCGAAGCCCATCGCGCTGCCGGCGGAGCGGTGCTCGCCGCTGCCTCCGGAGCCACCGAGACCCGGCGGAACCGACGGCGCCCCCGGCGGAGAGGACGGACCGCGCAACCCTTCGCGCGGCAGCTCGAACTCACCGAACGAGTCGAAGCGCCGCTCGGGCAGGGCGTTCTGCTGCATCGGCAGCGCGTCGGTGAGCGACGGGAAGGCGTCTGTGAGCGCAGGCAAGCTCCCCTGGAGCGCCGGGAGGCTCCCTTGCAGCGCGGGCAGGCTGCTCTGCACGGCCGGCAAGCTCCCCTGCACCACCGGCAAGCTGCTCTGGATGGCCGGCAGCGCGCTCTGCACGACCGGCAGCGCGGACTGCAACGCCGGCAAGGCGCTCTGCACCACCGGGAGCTGCAGATCGTTCCTCTGCGCCTGCGGCAGATCGTCGAAGGGGCTGAAGGGCGCGCGCGGCTTGCCCACGGGCATCATGCGCTCGGGGTCCATCGCCGCCGGCAGGTCGTTGCCGCCAGCGAGGGCCGGTAGATTGTGACCTCCGGAGAGCGCGGGGAGATTTCCGCCGGAGAGCGCCGGGAGGTTCGCGCCGGAGGTGACCGACGGCAGATCGATCTCCCCGAAGCCACCCGCCGGTGTCGGCGGAGCCGCGAGCGAGCGACCGCGTGCGCTGGCGGCGGACGAGAGCGACGGGAGCGGAGGCGCCGGGCGCCCAGCCGCACCGGGCGGAGAGCCTGGCGGACCACGGCGCGCGGCCGGGAGCTCGGCGGCCATCATGGGCAGATCGTCGTCGAGCGAGCCGAAGTCGCCACCGGCGTTCCCCTGCGCAGGCAACGGCAGCCCGCCGCCGAGGTCCCCGAAGGAGCCGAAGTCGGAGCCGAAATCACGCGTCTCGGCCGGCGCACGCACCGGCGAGGCGAACGGAGGCGCCGGTGCGGGCGGCGCAGGCGGCGGCCCTTGCCGCGGCGAGGCCGACGGCTGGGTGTTCCGCAGAGGCGAGCGCGCGCTCGCCAGCGAGGGGAGACCGGCGCCAGTGCCCGCGGGCATCGGCAGATCTTCGAGCGAGCCGAAACCCCCACCGAGGAGATCGTCGGGCGCACCGAAGCCGCCCGTGCCCGGCGGCGGCCCGAACGGATCGTCGTCGGGCGCAGGGAGACCGGGGAGCGCGCCGCGAGCGGGGGAACCGAACGGCGGCGGCTGCGTCCCCATCGGAGCAGCGGGACGCGCATGCGCGGGAATCGCCGGCAAGGGAGCGGCGCCGAAATCCGGCTCGCCGAAGCCCCCGTCGAAGGCGGGCGCGCGCGGGGCGGCGATCCCTGCCGCGGGCGCACCGGGCGGAGGCGCGAACGGAGCACCGGCGCGGCTCGCCACCCCCTTCGGAGCCGGCAGCTCGGCGAACGGATCGTCGTCCACGTCCGGCAGCGCCGGCAGCGGGACCGGCGCGACCGGCTTGCCGTACCCGAGACCGGCGATCGTCGGCGCGCGACGTCCGGAGATCGGCGCGGGCATCTCCCCCGAGCCGCGCGCGGGTTGCGCCCCTTGCGGACGCTGCACGGCGAAGGGCAGCCCTCCACCTTGCGCGGGCGGCGGAGCGGCCGGCGGGGCCGCCGCAGCCGGGACCGCGGGCGCGTTCGGGTTGGTGACCTTGAAGGTGTGCCCGCACTTCGGGCAACGCATCTTCAGCCCGGTGGGCGGAACGCGACGCTCGTCGACCTGGTACGGCGCTTTGCAGCTCTCACACTCGACCTTCAGCATTTCGGGCTATTCCAAGCGTAACCAGCAAGGGGCGGAGATCGCCACCTTTGCGGGTATACGGTGCGAGGTACGATCAAAGAGAGACCCGATTTTTCCCGTTCTTCTTGGCGCGGTACATCGCCTCGTCCGCCGCGCGAAACACCTCTTCCGCCGTCCTGGCGTCGTCCGGGACCGCCGCGACCCCGACGCTCATCCCCGGGTGCACGCGGATGCCGCCGCGCTCATAGACGTGCTCGGTGACCGCCAGCCGCAAGGTCTCGGCGAACTCGACGGCCTCGCTCTTGGCGATGCGCGGCAGCACCGCGGCGTACTCGTCCCCGCCGAAGCGGGTGGCAAAGCCCTTGGTGCCGAGCGTGGCGCCGATGATCTTGCCGGCGCTGGCGATGGTGAAGGCGCCCATGTGGTGCCCGTGGGTGTCGTTGATCTGCTTCACCCCGTCGAGGTCCATCACCAGGACGCTGAGCACGTCCATCGCCCCGCCGTTCACCGCGGCGACCGAGCTCTCCAGCTGCGCGTCGAAGCGCCGCTTGACCCACAAGCCGGTGAGGTCGTCGTGGTGGAGCAGGCGCTGCACCTCCTCGGTGAAGCGCTCGCGAAGCGCGTCGTGCACCTGGTACTCGAGCACCGTCTTGCCGAGCATCACCCGGTCGTTCGGCTTGAGGAGCGCGTCGTGCACCTTCACCTCGTTGACCCGGGTGCCGTTGGTGCTGCCGAGATCGACCAGCGCCCAGTCACCGTTGCCGCGGTCCTCCACGCGCAGGTGGCGCCAGGAGATGTTGTCGTCGCGAAGGGCGAGGCCGGCCTCGGGATCGCGCCCCACCTCGAGCGACTCGAGCAGCTGCACGCGCACGCCGACGTCGGGACCGACGAGCACGACCAGCGACGGGGCGATGCGCTCGCGCAGCTTGTCCTGGAGCGCGTCGCGCAGGGCGACGCCGTCGACCAGCGGGGCCGTCTTGATGCGCTCGCGTCGCGGGGGTCGCTCGTCCTCGGGCACCGGGGATCAAGCTATCACGGCTCCGAGGCATCGCGAGCGCACGCGTGTTAGTCAGGAGAGCCCATGAATCGAGACGGCCATCGGGATCGCCTCGTCGTGGTGGGTGCCCGCCAGCACAACCTGAAGGACGTGTCGGTGTCGCTCCCCCGCGGCAAGCTCGTCGTCTTCACCGGCCCCTCGGGCTCGGGGAAATCCTCGCTCGCCTTCGACACCATCTACGCCGAGGGGCAGCGGCGCTACGTGGAGTCGCTGTCGGCCTATGCCCGACAGTTCCTCGAGCAGCTGGCCAAGCCGGACGTCGAGCGCATCGAGGGGCTCTCCCCGGCCATCGCCATCGAGCAGCGGCCGCTGTCGAAGAGCCCGCGCTCCACCGTCGGCACCGTCACCGAGATCGCCGACTACCTGCGCCTGCTCTTCGCCCGCATCGGGGTGCCGCACTGCCCGAGCTGCGGCAAGCGCATCGAGGCGCAGACGGTGCAGCAGATCGTCGACCGCGTGCTCGCGCTGCCGGAGGGCTCGCGCACCAGCGTGCTCGCGCCGGTGGTCCGCGGTCGCAAGGGGGAGCTGGTCCTCGAGCTGGAGAAGCTGCGCCACGACGGCTTCGTGCGCGCCCGCATCGACGGGCAGCTGGTGGATCTCGGCGACGACCTCGAGCTCGATCGCACCAAGCCGCACGACCTCGACGTCGTCGTCGACCGCCTGGTGATGAAGGAGGGGCTCAAGTCGCGCCTCACCGACAGCGTGGAGCTCGCGCTCAAGACCGGCGACGGGCGGATGCTCGTGCAGGTCGACAACGACGAGCCGTTCTGGCTCTCCGAGCGCTTCGCCTGCATCGAGTGCGGCATCTCGTTGCCGCCCATCGAGCCGCGCATGTTCAGCTTCAACGGGCCACACGGCGCCTGCCCGGCGTGCGACGGGCTCGGCTCGCGCACGGTGGTCGACCCGGAGCGGCTGGTTCCCGACGGCGCGCGCACCTTGCGCGAAGGGGCGATGGTCGCCTGGGGGAAGCGCGGCTCGGTGGCGCTGGCGACCGAGCTGTCGCGCGCGGTCAACGCGCTCGGCGTCGACCCGGACACCGCCTGGAACAAGCTGCCGGACGAGACGCGCAAGGTGCTCCTCTTCGGGACCGACACCGCCAAGGCGACCGGTGCGACGGGCGCGCCGGCCGCCAAGGCGGCCAGCCCCAAGAAGAGCTCCGCGAAGAAGGGCGGCGCCTACATCGGCATCGTGCCGCGGCTGGAAGCGCGCGTGGCGGGCGACGGCGCCGACGAGGACGACGACGATCCCGACGAAGGGGAAGGCGCGGTCACCGGCGACGAGCTCGGGCGCTTCCTCGTCGAGCGCGTGTGCGACGCCTGCCACGGGCGACGGCTCCGCCCCGAGGCGCTGGCGGTGAAGATCGGCGAGAAGGACATCTCCGAGCTCGGCGCGCTGCCGCTGCGACGCCTGCGCGACTTCGTCCAGATCACCAAGGACGTCGGCAACGACGGCGAGCCGCTGGGCGTGCGCGACCGCACCGTGGCCGACCCGCTGCTCAAGGCGGTGGCGGCGCGGCTCGGCTTCCTCATCGAGGTCGGGCTCGACTACCTCGCGCTCGATCGCAGCGCGCAGACGCTCTCGTCGGGCGAGGGGCAGCGCATCCGCCTGGCCACGCAGATCGGCGCGGCGCTCGTCGGCGTCCTCTACGTGCTCGACGAGCCGTCGGTCGGCCTCCATGCGCGCGACAACGCACGGCTCATCGAGGCGCAAGCGCGCCTGCGCGATCTGGGCAACACGGTGCTCGTCGTCGAGCACGATCGCGAGGCGATCATGGCCGCCGATCACGTGGTCGACATGGGCCCGGGCGCCGGCGTGCACGGCGGCACCATCGTCGCGCAGGGGACGGCCGAGGAGCTGATGGCCAACCCGGCGTCGATCACCGGGCCGTGGCTCTCCGGTGCGCGCCGCTTGCCGCTGCCGAAGAAGCGCCGCCCGCCGACCAAGGCGCACATCCGCATCGCCGGCGCGCGCGCGCACAACCTGCAGAACGTCACCGCGGACATCCCGCTCGGCCTCTTCGTCACGGTCACCGGCGTCTCCGGCAGCGGCAAGTCCAGCCTCGTCATCGACACCTTGCTGCCCGCCGCGCGCGCCAAGCTCTACTCGGCCACCGCGCCCATCGGCGCCTGCGACTCCATCTCCGGGCTCGACGCCATCGACAAGGTCATCTCCATCGACCAGGCGCCCATCGGCCGCACCCCGCGCTCCAACCCGGCGACGTACACCGGCGTCTTCGCCCTGCTCCGCGAGCTCTACGCCGCCCTCCCGGAGTCACGCGCGCGCGGCTACCGCGCCGGTCGCTTCTCCTTCAACGTGAAGGGGGGTCGCTGCGAGGCGTGCCAGGGGGACGGCGTGCTCCGCGTGGAGATGCACTTCCTGCCGGACGTCTTCGTCACCTGCGACACCTGCAGCGGCAAGCGGTACAACCGCGAGACCCTCGAGGTGAAGTACCGCGGCCTGTCGATCGCCGACGCGCTGTCGGTCACCGTCGAGGAGGGGCTCAAGCTGTTCGAGCCGATCCCGCGCGTGCACGAGCGGCTCCTCGCGCTGGTGAAGGTGGGCCTGGGCTACGTCACGCTCGGCCAGCCGGCGACCACGCTCTCCGGCGGAGAAGCGCAGCGCGTGAAGCTCGCGCGGGAGCTGGCGCGCAAGGCCACCGGCAGCACGCTGTACGTCCTCGACGAGCCGACCACCGGCCTGCACTTCAACGACATCGAGCAGCTGCTGACGGCGCTGGTGGAGCTGCGCGACCAGGGGAACACCATCCTCGTCATCGAGCACAACCTCGACGTGGTCGCCTGCTCCGACTGGGTCATCGACCTCGGTCCGGACGGCGGCGAGGCGGGCGGGCAGATCGTCGCCACCGGCACGCCGGAGGACATCGTCGCCTGCGAGCGCTCCCACACCGGGACGTACCTGCGCTCGGCGCTCGACCTGGCGCGCACCGGGATGGTCGCGGCTCGCCCGGTCAAATCCGCGGGTTGACCCGCGAAAATCGGCGCATTCGTTTCCGGCGAACGCGGCCATTTGCGTTCCTTTGCATCCGGGCGCGTCGCAGCGGACAATCGGGCACGATGAACGACCCGCGCAACCCGCAAGACCCGCGCTTCGCCGCGACGCAGTTCGCGCCGGCTTCCACTCCGGACCAGCAGCCGCAGCAGCCGGCGTACGGGCAACCGCCGCAGCAGCCCGCGCAGCAAGCGCAGGCGCAGTACGGCCAACCGAACCAGCAGCAGAACCCGTACGGCCAGCAGAATCCGTATGCGCAGCCCAACCCCTACGCGCCGCCGAACGCCAACCCGTACGAGCAGCAGCAGCAGGCGTATGGACAGCCGCAGCAACAGCAGCAGCCGCCGGGTGGCTTCGGCTACCAGCAGCAGCCGGGCTACGGCACGCCGCCTCCGGGCGCGTACGCCTACCCGCTCGCCCCCGCCGCGACCAGCGACGCGGAGATCGCCAGCAGCCTGAAGGCGCTGTCGATCCTGCAGTACGTCTACGCCGGCTTCACCGCGCTGGGCGCCCTCTTCGTGCTGCTCTGGGTCTTCATCGGCGGCGCGATGGTGATGGGCTCCGCGACGGGAGGAAGCGATGCCGCCGGCGAGGCGGGCGCCGGTGTCTTCATGATCGTGATGGCCATCGTCATGCTGGTGATCTTCGGTGCCATCGCGGGACTGCACGTCCTCGCCGCCCGGTCGCTCACGCAGCGCCGCCGCCACACGCTGCTCGTCATCGTCGCCTGCCTGACGATGCTCAGCATCCCCATCGGCACCGCGCTCGGCATCTGGATGCTCGTCGTCATCACCAAGCCGGAAGTGAAGGCGACGTTCACCTGAGGCGCCTTCACCTGAGCGAAATGGACATGGCGACGTCGCAGCGTGCGTAGCGCTTTCCGAAGCGCTCCATGATGGCGGCGTCGTGGACGAAGCCGAGCTTCTCGTAGAGGTGGATGGCCGGCGCGCAGGCGTGGTTGGTGAGCAGGTAGAGCGTCTCGAGCTCCATCGTGCGCGCGCGCTCGAGGGTGGCGGCGAGGAGCGCTTCGCCCGCCTTGCGCCCGCGCGCCGACTCGGTGACGCCCATCTTGGTGAGCTCGAAGCACCCCTCCTCGGTCTTCATGAGCGCGCACGTCCCCACGACGCCGAGATCCGCGGTCTCGACGAAGAGGATGACTCCGCCGCGGTCGATCACCAGCTCGCGCGGTCGGCTGAGGATGCGGACGTCGTTCTCCTCGAGGCGGAACATCGACTCGATCCACTCGGCGTTGATCCGGTAGAAATCCCCGGCGAGCGCGTCCTCGTACTCGCGGATGACGAGGCCCGGCGGCACGGCGTTCACCCGCGCCTCGAGCGAGCGCGCGTCGAGCGCGTCCTCGAGCCCTTGCAGCTGCTCGAGCAGGTTCCCCGAGAGCGGCGCGCGCAGCTCGCGGACGGCGCTCTCCACGCGCGGCCACACCAGCGCCTTGGCGCGCGCGAGCATCGCCTTCCCTGCCGGGGTGAGCGCCAGGGTCTTGTGCCGAAGATCCGCCTCCTCGCGCGTGGTCTCGATCAGCCCCAGCTCCACGAGACTGGCGAGCGTCCGCGTCACCACCGGCTGGCTGACGCCGAGCGTGGCCGTCGCGTCGTTCACCGTCATGGCGCCGTAGCGATCGAGCGCCGCGAGGAGCGGGATCTGCGCCGGCTGCAGCGGCAGCCCCGCGCTCTTCACCACCCGCGCCGCATCCCCCTGCAGCCGCTCGGCGAGCCGCTTGAACCGGCTCCCCAGAAACAGGTCCCCCAGATCACGAAGAATATCGGGCATGTGACCTTCCTCCCGGTCAATACATACCCAAGCATATACCTAGACATATGCTTGCGCAAACGATTCGACGACCAGCCGAGGCCAGTCGTCGATCGGTTCAGCCGAAGTCTTTTTCCAGGCGCTCTTGGTCTTCTTTGCAGCGGATGCAGAGCGTCGTCTCGGGGCGGGCTTCCAGGCGCTTCAGCTGGATCTCTTCCCCGCACTCCTCGCAGGTACCGAAGCTGCCGTCCTCGATCTTGGCCAGCGCCTTCTCGATCTTGTCGAGGAAGGCCTTCTCTCGACCGCGGAGGCGGAAGGTGAAGGACTGGAGGTACTCGCTGGAAGCGAGATCCATCTCGTCGGGGAGGTCGTTCGCGTCGAGCGCCATGTCCTCGTCGAGCGTCTGCTTGGCCTTCTTGACGATCTCGTCGCGTTTCTCGGTGAGCAGTTGCTTGAAGCGCTTCAGCTGGACTTTGTTCATGGCGTGTCCCGGTTCCCCCCGTTTCGAGGGCGCGCGAAAGTAAGCGGCACGATGCCTGTCGTCAACGGCGAGGAGCGCCGGAATCGGCGGAAGTTCCTCCGGTAGCGCCTACGAGGCTGGGTTTACCCGCTCCGGCATCGCCGGTGACGAGGGAAGTG
>JAMFST010000067.1 GCA_026225435.1 Labilithrix luteola | reverse complement strand
GGGCGACGATCACCGCCGCGTCGATCTGCTGGCGGCCGATGAAGTCGTAGACGAGGGGCTCGCTCGCGCCCTTCTCGGCCGCTTGCACCGCGAGCTTCACCCGGTGCAGCCGGAGAAAGCCGCTGCGCGGATCGGGGGCCGGGTCTTCCTCCAGCCGGTGGAGGCGGACGGAGGGCAGGTCGGGAGCGCGAGAGCTGCGAGAGCGCGAAGAGGACACGGCTGACCCTGCACGGTACGTCAAACCGCGGGCGGCGTCAGAACGTCTGTTCGTCGAAGTGGAAGAGGAGCCAGTGAGGTGAACCGGTGGGATCGATCACGATGGCGCCGTCGTCTCCTCCGTCCAGGCGGTGAATGTCGTGCGCGCCGGTGACGAAGCCCTCGCCGTAGATGATGATCGGCGTGCCGTTGGTGAGCTGGGCCGCGAGGAGGTTGACCAGATCCGTCTCGGCGTAGGCGGTGAATCCGGCGCTCGAGTGGACGTCGAGATCGCTGGCGTAGTCGAGGCTAACGCCCGTGTGCCAGCCGGGGCTGAAGGCGCCGCCGACCAGCGGCGCGTCGATCGCGGTGGTGAACACCTCGGTGCCGTCGTCGCTCTTCACGTTCACGTCGATCTCGTACAGGGCGCCGCTCAGCGCGATCTGCAGGACCAGGTGGGTGGAGTTGTGGTCCGGGCAGGTGGTCGCCGTCGGCTTCACGTACGCTTGGAGGACGCCGTCGAGGCGGCCGTAGCCGTTGGTCAGCCCGTGGCCGAAGCTGCTGGTGCACTGCCCCGCAGGGAGCGGGAGGCCCCCGTCGGGGCTGGCATCCGGACCGGCTTCGGGGCCGCCGTCAGGACCCGCATCGGCGGGCGCCGTCGCGTCGCGAGAGGCGCCGGAGTCGGTGGGGGAGCTCGCGTCGTCGTCGCCATCGTCGTCCTCTTCGCCGCCGCTCGCGTCGGTGGAGGCGTCGTGGTGCTTGCTGCTTCCGGCGTCGATCGACGCGTCCGGCCCCTCCGGCGATGGCGTGACCAGATCGGCGCCTCCGCAGGCGGCCGCTCCGCCGACGACGAAGCACGTCAGCGTACAAACGATCGAGGCGCGACGCATGAGCTCGGTACTATACGCTTTCACGGACGTTTGCGCGTGCCGGGTGGGGCGGGTAGACCACGCCGCGTGCGACGCATGCTTTTCGGCCTCTCCGCCTGCTGCGTCGGCGCGCTCGTCGCCTGCGGCTCCTCTTCGAGCGACGGGGCGTCGACTCCAGGCACAGGCAGCGACGGCGGCAGCGGGACGTCGAGCGGAGCGAATGCCGGGCTCGACGGCTTGCCCGAGCCGCTCGGCACCGGTCCCGAGGAGGGGGTCGAGGCGGGCGGCGCGATCCTCGCGAGCGAGGCGGCGCGCGAGCTGTCGGCGATGCGCTCGACCAACTACACCCACGCCGTCGATGTCGACGAGACCTCCGGCGCCTTCGATTACGACTGCTCCGGCTTCATCGACTACGCGCTCGACCGCGTCTTGCCGGAGCATTTCCGCGAGCTGGAGGCGGCCACCGTCACCCGGCCGCTGGCCCAGAGCTTCGTCACCTACTTCACCGGCGATTCCTACTCGCTGCCGGCGGACTGGCAGCAGGTGGCCAAGGTGGCCGACCTCGCCCCGGGCGACATCGTCGCCTGGCTCGCCGTCCCGGACGATTTCGGCGACACCGGGCACGTGATGATCGTGCGCAACCCCGCGCGCGCTGACGCCACGCTGGCGGGCGCCTACGACGTGGACATCTGGGACTCGACGCTCGACGTCCACGGCACCAGCGACTCGCGCATCGGCAACGCGAGCGCGAACGACCAGACCGGCCTCGGTACCGCCACCATCGTCGTCTACACGGACGCCCGCGGCGCCCCGACGAACCACTCCTGGTCGCAGGTGTCGACCACCGTGGACACCACGAAGGTCGGGCTCGGCCGTCCGCTCTGAAGAGCGCGCCGAAGGAATAGGAGGGCGCGGCGGCTCGTCCACTTGAG
>JAMFST010000066.1 GCA_026225435.1 Labilithrix luteola | reverse complement strand
GTCGGCGAGCTCCCCGGCGCGCAGGTGGTTAGCTGGGGGCCCGATCACATCGTGCTGCGCGGGAAGCCGGGCGACACGCTGACGCTCAACATGAACCCCTCGAGCTACTGGACGATGAACGGCGAGCGGCTCTTCCCCGCGGCGCGCGAATTCGAGGTCGCCATGCCCTTCACCGTCGTCGTCCCCGCGAGCGGCGAGATGGATCTGCGCGCCTCACCGCCCGGCCTGGCACGCATCGTTGTCGTGCAGGCGCTCTTCGCGCTCCTCGCCGCTGCGCTCGTGCTCTTCAGCTCGCGAAGTCGCGCCAGGCTCAACGCGCCGTAAAGTTACTCCGCTGTTTGGTTTGTCGATGACCGTACGGAAAGCAGGCGAGGCACATATCGCGCGATGCTCGAACTCGGCTCGCTCTCGTCGCGGCTTCGCTTCCCTCTTCTGGCACTGGTCGCCGCCGGGGTCGGCTGCTCGTCGTCCTCCTCCGATTCGGTCTCGCCGGTCGCGGCGGAGAACTCCGCCTCGACTCCGCCGCTGCTCACCTCGCTCGCCGTGACCTCGCTCACGCTGTCGCCGCCCTTCGTCTCGACGACGCACGACTACGTCATGCCGTGCCAGGCCGGGGCCAACCCGACGACGCTCACGACGGGCGCGGTGAGCGGCGCGACGGTGAACGTCATCACCCCGACGACGACGGTGGCGAGCACCGGGCAGGCGATCGCCATGACCCTCGCCGAAGATGATCCGGTGATCATCCAGGCGACGGAAGGCTCGGTGACGCAGAGCTACTGGCTGCGCTGCCTGCCGCACGATTTCCCCGCCTTCACCTTCGCCGACCACCCGGACCAGGGGACGCGCACGCCCGGCTACTACCTCCTCGGGAACGTCTTCCCCGTGACCGGTGAGAGCGGCTTCGCCATGATCCTCGACACCAGCGGCACGCCCGTCTGGTACCGGCGCGTGTCCACCACGGTCGGCGTGATGAACATCGACTGGCAGCCCAACGGCACCCTCTCCTACGTGCCGACGCTCGGGGACTACGGCTCGGATCCGACCGCCAGCTACACCGAGCAGCGCCTCGACCCCTGGACCACCACCAGCATCCAGGCCAGCGGCGGCCCCATGGACGAGCACGAGCTGCACATGCTCCCCAACGGCGACGTGATGGTCTTCAGCTACGTCATCACCAGCGGTGTCGACCTCACGGGCCTGGCGAGCTACGGAACCAACGAGAACGTCGCCGACTGCACCGCCGAGGAGCTCGACCCCACCGGCGCGCTCGTGTGGAGCTGGAAGGCGAGCGATCACATCGACCCGGTGAAGGAGACGACCAAGAACGGGGTCAACGTGAACACGGTCAACGGCGTGAACGTGGTCGACGTCTACCACTTCAACTCCATCGACCAGGACGCGAGCGGCAACGTGCTCATCTCCAGCCGCGCCACCAGCGCGGTGTTCTACATCGACAAGCCGAGCGGCAAGATCCTGTGGAAGATGGGCGGCACCATCTACGGCAAGGACGGCGAGCAGATCCTCACGTTCGCCAACGATCCGGAGGGGGGAATCGACAGCCAGCACGACGCGCGCTTCCAGGCGAACGGCGACGTGTCCGTCTTCGACGACCACACCAACCTGGGTGGCAAGGCGCGCGGCATCGAGTACGCCATCGACACCACCGCGGGCACCGCCTCGATGGTCTGGCAGTACGAGAACACCACCTGGAGCGAGGCGATGGGCAGCTTCCGCCGCTACACCGACGGCTCCAACCTGATCTCCTGGGGCCTGGCGCCGGACACCTTCGTCGACGTGACCGAGGTGGACGACAAGGGGAACGACCTTCTCGACATCACCTACGAGCACAACCAGGAGTCGACGTACCGCGCGGTGAAGGTGCCGACCGACACCTTCGATCTCGCCGAGCTACGCGCGACGGCCGGCCACCCCTGAACGACGATCGCGCGCACGGAGAACGAAGAAGAGGGCCACCGCGAGGGCGGCGCAGAGTGACTGCACGAGCAGGGCACGCGACAGCCCCGGCGGCTCGGCGCGCAGATCGACTCGCCCGCTGGCGGGGACGACCACGGTGAACGGCTGGGCGATCTCGAACTCGCGCGCCGCGGGAAACAGCCGCACCCCGTCCATCATCCAGTAGCTCGACGGATTGGTGTTCACGCGCAAGGTGCTGCCCGGCGGAGCCTCGAGGACCACGTGGTTCGGCGACCACTCGCGCACCGTCGCTCCGGGGTAGTCACCGTCATAGCTCGCGGTTCCGACGTGGTCGCGCGCTGGATAATGGGAGCCGTACCCGAGCACCGAGACCTGCGCTCCCATCGACACCCGGTTCGCGCGGACGTCGCTCCAGGTCTCGTCGTCCTTGTCGTGAACGGTGACGGGCGGCGCGTCGAAGTTGCCGTACTCCGGCGACGGAAAACGGAAGACCCGTCGAAACCCGAGGTGCGCGTGGAACCCGAGGTCGAGCATCGTCAGCAGCGCGAGAGCGACGGCGAGGCGTGGCCGCTCGTCGTGGATGGAAACCAGCCCGGCGACGGCGGCGACGAGGAGAAAGAAACCGCCGTACAACCGCCAGCGCGTGATGACCACCATGTGGTCCCACGGCCGGATCCAGTGGAGGTAGTAGCTGGGAAACGGCGCGTCGCGGTTGTTCCACGCGGCCAGCAGACAGAGCACCGCGGCCGCGACGAGGATCATGCCCCGGCGGTTCCACCGGCGCAGGCTCATCGCCGCCAGACCGATGCCGAAGACGCCCACGTACGTATCCATCTCCCACCAGTTCAGGCCCGCCGCTCCGTACTTCGTGTCGCGGTCCTGCAGCGGCTGCACCAGCGTCTGCGCCACCTGGTGGAGCGTCGCGACGATGGGATAGCGGCTGGGCTCCGTGCGGGGAAAGTGGGCGAGGAAGGGGAGCGTCATCGCCAGGCGGAGGTAGGCGAGCCCGAGGATCGCGGTGGAGACGAGCCCGGCACGGAGCCAGGTCTCGGGCGCGCGGATCGCCCGCACGAAGCGGGTGGCCGCGATGGGGCCGGCGATCGTCAGGGAGATGATGACGCTGTAGTGGATGTAGCTGAGGAGGTGCCAGGCGACGACGACGCCGAGCCCCAGCGCCCGCGCGGTGCTCCGCTCCCAGGAGAGCGCCAGCGCGAGCAACCAGGGGAAGAGGAGGAACACGACGAAGACGATGTGCCCCTCGTTGAAGTGCAGCGGGAGCGCCGGGAAGAGCGCCGGGATGACGCTCATCGCCTGGACGAAGCGGCTCTCGCCGAAGAGATCGCGGCAGAGGAAGCGCGAGCCCTCGTAGCCGACGCACTGGTAGAAGAAGATCACCAGCTTGAGCCCGATCACGGCGCCGAAGCCGAGCACCAGCAGCGTGTCCGGCACGAGCACCGGCGCCTGCGGATCGGCGAAGAGCGGCTGGCCAGAGACCGACCACGGGTTCCACCAAGGGAACTGATGGAAGCGGAGCAGCGTGATGCGCAGGGCGTCCGCCCAGGGATAGAAGACGTAGCGCCAGTCGTTGGCCCCCGCGCGCGCACCGGAGAGGAACAAGCGCTCGTGGACGAGCACGAGCAGCAGGTAGTGCACCGGACGAAAGCCGGCGCGCGCCACCCAGTCGGCGACCTTGTTCACGGTCCAAGGCTTTTACATGCGTCGCAGCTCGCCGTCTCCCGCTCTGCACCGAGGGCGATTCACCCCAGCCACTCCGGGTGCGACGCCGTCGAGTCGTGCTTCGCGCTGGTCTTGAACAGCTCGAACTCGCCGTTCGCTCCGGCGCTCGCCGTGCGCGCCAGCAGCGCCGCGACCTGGTCCGGCGGGATCGGCTGGAACGAGTAGGCCGCCTTCAGCGCCTGGTCGAGGACGGCGAGGCTGTCGCAGCCGCTGATGACCACCGACGTCGGGAGGTTCATCGCGTACTGGATGCACTCGGTCGGCGTCGCCGTCTTGCTCTTGAGGATGACGCCGTCGCCGAGGGTCTTCATCCCCAGGATGCCCATGTCGAGCGACTGGGCCACCGGCAGCACGTTGCTGGCGAAGCTCTTGTAATGTGCATCCATCACGTTGAGCGGCATCTGCACCGTGTCGAAGGTGAAGCCGTGCGCCTTGGCGGTGTTGATCATCGCCAGGTGGATGTCCGGATCCTTGTGCCCGGTGAAGCCGATGAAGCGCACCTTGCCGGCTTGCTTGGCGGCGAGCAGCCCCTCGATGGCACCGCCGGGGGCGAAGACGCGCTCGGCGTCGGTGAAGCGGATCACCTCGTGGATCTGGACGAGATCGAGGTGGTCGGTCTGCAGGCGCTTGAGCGAGGTCTCGAGCTGGCTGGTCACCGAGTCCTTGGTGCGCCCATCGAGCTTGGTCATGAGGAAGACCTTCTGCCGCAAGCCCCCGGCGAGCGCCTTGCCGAGCCGCTCCTCGCTCTTGCCCTCGTTGTAGTCCCAGGAGTTGTCGAAGAAGGTGACGCCGTGATCGGCGGCGGCGTGGACGATGCGGAGGGCGTCCGCCTCTTCCACCTTGGGCAAGCCGAGGTGGTAGCCGCCGATGCCGAGCATGGAGACCTGCTCGTTGGTGCGGCCGAGGCGGCGACGGGTCATGGTGCCGCTCGCGGTGATGGTGTTGGAGTCGGCCGGACCGCTCGCCGACGCCGGTGCATTAGGGGTCGGGCCCGACCCCGGTGCAGCAACCTTGTCACGATCGGGCGGGGGCTTCGTGCACCCCGCCACGACCACGGCGCCCAGCCCAGCCACGAATTTCCGTCGCCCCGTCGTTCCGTCGCTCATGGACGGCTCGACACAGCACGGTTCGCGCCGCCCCCCTGCAGCGCTTACTCCGCCACGCTCCGTGGACGACGCGACGTCTTCGCGATGCCGAAGGGGTTCTCCAGCGCGATGTCCCTGCCCCAGCCGTTCAGGGTGTCGAACCTGCCGTCCGTGGTCATGCCCATCCACGGGAGCAGGCGGCCGGTCTTCTCGTCCATGTTGCCCGGCCCCCACTCCCAGACCAACCACCCGATGTCGTCCCGCGCGCACTGCTCGAGGATGTTCTGGTAGCGGACGCTGTCCGTGTCGTTGCTGCCGTCGGAGACGTAGGAGGAGAGCTCGCCGACGATCAGCGGGACGTTCCGGGTCACGCTCTCGCGCAGCTTCTCGGTGACCTCGGCGTCGGTCTGCCCGCGCGAGTAGCGCCAGTACAGGTGGACGGAGAAGAGCAGGTCGTGGCGCGGATCGCTCGCGGTGAGCCGATCCGCGACCCGCAAGAGGAGGTCGAGGTTCTTCCCCCAGTCGGGCGCGTCGATGATCAGCGGCATGAGCAGGCCGGCGCCCCGGAGCGCGCGAACGTCGGCGGCGTACTCGGCGACGAAGGCCTCGTCGGCGACCGTCTTGTCTCCCGCTTCGTTGGCGATGTTGAGCAGCAGGTGCTCCTGGTGCTTCTTCAGCACGGCGACGACGTCGGGCCGCGTCCAGTACGCCATCACCCGCGGGAGGTGGGACAGGTCGCCGGTCGCGTCGTGGTTCTCGATCATGGGGATCATGTGCGCGGCGAGGCACTGCGAGAGAGCGCGATCGAGCGCGTCCGCCGTCCCGGTGTCGTTCCAGACGATGCGCGCGACGTTGGCGCCGGTCCGCGCGATCTCGGGGAACGGGTCGGTCCCGTGAGGGACGTCCACCCAGATGGTCATCTTGTTCACGCCGCGGAGCACCACGCGCTCCCCCCGCGCGTCGTAGAGGAAGCGCCCGACCACGTGCATCGACGAGGACGGATCCGGCACGCGCGCGCGGGGTGTCGCTGCCGCGCACGACAGGAGGAGAAGCGAAGCGAGCGCGAGAAGCGAGAGGCGCACGACGAGCTCGGCCCACGCTAGCCGAAGGTCCGCGGAGCTGCTTGGCCTACCCGGGCACTTCGCCTATGGTCCCGCTCCCCGCGTCGCCCGCCTCTTCCTTCCCGGAGTTTCCAGATGGCCATCTTCCTCGACAGCTCGGATCCCAAAGAAATCCAGGACCTCTTCGCCTGGGGATGCCTCTCCGGCGTCACCACCAACCCGCTGATCATCGCCAAGGAGCAGCCCGACGCGGTCCTCTCCGACGTGGTCAAGGCGATCCTCGCGGTGTCCTGGGGCGACGTGTCCGTCGAGCTGACGACGGAGAACGAGAAGGACATGCTGGTCGAGGCGGAGGAATACTGCGCCTACGATCCGAAGCGCATCGTCATCAAGGTGCCGATGAGCGAGCACGGGCTGCGCGTCGTCCACGCGCTGACCAAGAAGGGCGTGAAGACCAACGTCACCTGCCTGATGGCGATGAACCAGGCCTACCTGGCCGCCCTCGCCGGCGCGACCTACGTGAGCATCTTCAGCGGCCGCGTGCGCGACATGGGCTACGACGTGCGCCCGGTCATCGCGGCGACCCGCGACGTGATCGACCGCGAGGAGCTCGACGCGAAGATCATCGTCGGCTCGATGCGTCACATCATGGACGTGAACGAGGCGCTCGAGGCCGGCGCCCACGTGCCCACCATCACCCCGCCGATCCTCCGCAAGATGGTGTGGAACCCGCGCACCGAGACGACCATCGAGGAGTTCAACTCCGCCTGGCGGAACCGCGGCAAGAAGAAGTGATTCCGCTGCAAAGCTGAACGCTAGAGGTGGGCACAGGCCGTCCATCGCGGCCTGTTGTCCTCCCTATCTGCGCGAATCGGCGCAGATAAGTTGAGAGACGCTAAAAAGACTGCGACGGTTCCATCATGCGGAATCGCGCCTTTGTCTTGCTTGGAGTCGTCGCGCTCACCGGAGTGCCGATGGCGCTCGTGGACTGTGGCGGAGGGGGGGCGACACCTCCAACTTCGACTCGGGAGCCCCGGTCGGGACCACCATCGACTCCGGTAGCGGCACCCTCGGCGACGATCAGGGGGACGCGACCGCGCCGGGCATCACGGTCACCACCGGGAACAACAACGGGACCGGCGACGGTGGCGGAGGCGCGGTCGACTGCGACGCGACGCCGCTCGCGTGCGTCCCCGAGGTGTGCGGCGACGGCGTGATCGAGCCGGGCGAGACGTGCGACGACGGCAACACCGCCAGCGGCGACGGCTGTTCGTCGAGCTGTCAGCTGGAGGGGGACTACTACGCCTGCGTCGCCGACCAGCCCTGCGTCGACACGCGCAACTGCGACGAGCTGGTGGAGGCAGGGGTCATCAAGGCCGGCGCCGACAGCGGCTGCAGCGCGCCGGTGAAGGTGGCCGTCTGCGGCGACGGCTTCCTCGATCCGGGCGAAGCCTGCGACACCGGCTCCGACGTGGGGACACCCACCTCGGGCTGCGCCGCCGATTGCTCGACGGCCTTCCAAGGCTACGTCTGCCCGACGGCGGGGAAGGACTGCACCAACACCTGGATTTGCGGCGACGGGAAGATCGAAGGCTCCGAGCAGTGCGACGAGGGGCCGGGGAACCAGACCGCCGGCTGCAGTCCGGCCACCGCCACCCCTGCCTGCGCGGTGACCCCCGGCTGGAGCTGCACCATCCCCGGCGTCCCCTGCGTCGCCGCCAAGTGCGGAGACGGCATCGTCGCCGGCTCCGAGCAGTGCGACGTCGGCACGCACCCCCAGGCAGGCTGCGACGCGACGTGCCACCTGGCGACCACGACCACGGTCACCGCGCCGACCGCGACCACCCAGCCGAGCACCGTCGTCACCAACTACGCGTGCAGCTACGCGACGCCGAACCCGGGCTACGAGACCTGCGCACCGACGGTCTGCGGCAACAGCAAGATCGAGGGGACGGAGCGCTGCGACGACGGGAACAACAAGGCGTACGACGGCTGCTCGGCCGACTGCCAGCTCGAGCCGAGCTGCCCCAACGGTGCCTGCGTCGCCGTCTGCGGTGACGGGCTCGTCTTCGACTTCGCGGGAGAGGCCTGCGACGACGGCAACACGCTCAACGGCGACGGCTGCTCGTCGACTTGCACCGTGGAGCAGGGGTACTCGTGCACCACGCTCACGCAGACCCCGCCGACGACGGTCGACGTGCCGGTCGTGTACCGCGACATGCTCTATTACACCACCACCTACAAGGGCGCGCTCGACGCGGCCGCTCTCGTGTACGGGCACCCCGACTTCGAGCGCTACGGGGGCACCAGCGCCTCGCTCAACCTCGTCAAGTCGACGCTCACCAACGGCATCCCCGTCTTCAACGCCACCACGGGGAGCGGCACCAGCAGCTCCAACGGCATCGAGCTCACCAGCGCCGCCGACTTCACCGACTGGTACGCCGACGGGATCATCAACCCGGACAAGTCGACGCCGGCCCTCACGCAGTCGCGCAGCGTGCGCGTCGACGGCCACGACATCCGCATGACGCTGCGCAACGGGGCGTACGTCTTCGACAGCAACTGTGACCCGCCCTACGGGACCGGCACCTACGACGCGAGCAACAACTGCTCGTCCACCGCTGGCGGCTTCCTCCCCATCGACAACCTG
>JAMFST010000665.1 GCA_026225435.1 Labilithrix luteola | reverse complement strand
GGTGCGCCGCTCGAGCCCGGTCTTTCGCAGCGCCTCGAGGTGCGCGCCGCGCTCCACCCGCTCCACGGCGTGGTCGGCGCGGGCCAGCAGGCCGCCG
Source organism: Labilithrix luteola (assembly GCA_026225435.1). GTDB lineage: Bacteria > Myxococcota_A > Polyangia > Polyangiales > Polyangiaceae > JAMFST01. The sequence continues at coordinate 2,271 of JAMFST010000665.1, read as the reverse complement.
AGGACGCCCCCGATGGCGCCCGCTCCGAGGATGATGGTGCGCATGGATCCGTTCTCTCAGAAGGCTGCGGCGGCTTCGGCGCAGGTCACGAAGGTGTAGTCGGCAGCGCGGAGGGTCTCGACCACCGCGGCGAGCGCGTTCAGCTTCACCGCGGTCGACACGCGCACGTCCGGCTGGTGCGGGCGCAGCGCCTCGAGCCCGTCCTCGGCGTCGAGCACGTCGATCCCGTGGAGCTCCAGGTTCACCAGCGGCTCGCCGACGCACATGCGGGTCAAGAGGCGCGCGCGGGTGGGGCCGGCGAGGGTCACCGTCGTCCCGATGAACGGCAGGCGCGCGCCGCGCGTCACCTGCACCGGCAGCTCCACGATCCCCTCGCCCCCCGGGGCGCGCTTCCAGTACGGGCGACCGGCGCGGTAAGGCCGCACCGGCGCGCGGAGCACCTGCGGCGTGTCGACCACCGAGCGCGAGTGACGGCCGCGCAAGCGGATGGCGCCGATGGCCGCCGTCTTGGCCGCCCAGTAGGCCGGACAGGGGAAGACCGACGAGTCGTAGGCCACCTCGAGCTCGGACAGGACGGAGAAGACCTCGTCGGTGATGGTGTAACCGGGGGCGCGAAAGCCGGTCGGCCGCACGCCGGTCGCCTGGGCGATGACGTGCGCCCCCTCGCCGATCTGGCGGACGATCTCCGCGCGCGGCAGGCGGGTGAGGTCGTAGCGGTGATCGAGCGAGTGGTTGGCGATCTCGTGGCCGGCCGCGGCTGCAGCGGTGAGCGCGCGCGCGGCGGCGGGCGACGCGACCAGATCGGAGCCGATGGCGAACAAGGTGAGCGGCACGTTCGCCTCGGCGGCGAAGCGGGTCAGCCGCGCGAGCGCCAGGTCGTACACCTTGGTCGCCGTCTCGCCCGTCGGCGCGTCCAGGCCGTGGATGGCGAAGTAGTTGGGAATCTCGTCGAGATCGACGCTGATGGCGCAGAGCCGCATGACAGCCCACGGGCTACCACAGGCCGCGGGCGTCTACCGCACCACGTAGGTGACCTCGTGCGCTTCCCCCGGTCCGGGGACCTCCCAGCGGTCGAGCAGGCGGTCGATGACGTCGTCCGGGACGCGCGCGGCGCGGGCGCGGTTCTGCGCGCGCAGCTCGCCTTCCGGCACCTCGAGGTACACCAGACGGACGCGCGCGCCGTAGGCGAAGAAGACGTTGGTGACCGTGGTGCGCAGCCGCTCGCTCACGTTGGTCGCGTTCCACACGAAGCTCCGGCCGGCGCGCAGGTGGTCGCGCGCTCGCTCGCGGGCCTCCGCCACCACCCTGCCCTGCGATTCTTGCGGGGTGACGTCGAGCTCGTCGCGTAGCTGATCGAGCGACACGACCGGCCAGCCGGGAAGGTGCTCACGGAGCCAGCTGTCCTTTCCGACCCCCGGAAGACCGCTGGTGACCACCACCTCGGCGCGGAAATCCTCGTGCGGCTGGTAGCTCGCGTCACGGCTGTCTCCGCGCAGGTAGAGCACCCGGGCGTGGTCCGAGGGGAAGGCCGCCGGACGATCGAGGCAGCCGTGGTCGGCGCAGAATTCTCGGAAGAGCGCGATGTTGTCGAGGAGACGCTGGGCATCGGCGCAGACGCGGCCGCGCGCGTCGGCCTCGGCGACCAGCGCCAGATGATCGGCGCGCGCCGTCTGGGTGAGCGCGCGCGCCTGCCGCTCGGGATCGTCCTTCTCGATCAGGAAGAACGGGACCTGGTGGAAGCGGATCAGCGCGCAGACCGCCTCGCGCGCGGCAAAGGGCACGCCCAGTTGCCAGAGGATGCGGCGCGCCTGGATGGCGCCGTGGATCGAGTGGCCGCGCGCGGTGATGCGGCCGTCGTCCTCGATGCGCGTGCAGCGCGGCTTGGCGACGTCGTGGAGGAGGCAGGCGAAGAAGACGATGGCCCGCTCGTCCGCCGGCAGCTCCCGCCAGCGCGGCTCGCCGACGAGAGACTCGAGCACCATGCGGGTGTGGACGCCCACGTCCCCCTCGGCGTGATGGACCGCGTCCTGCGGACATTCGTACATCGCACGCAGCCAGGAGAAGCGCGCCACCAGCGCGTCCCAGGGGGGCGCCTCGCCGGGGGCGGGCGTGAGCTCCGCGAGCGCGTTCATCTCGCTCCCTCGCCGCGCGCGAGCTGGTTGGGGACGATGGGGCGGCGGAGCCAGTGGCTGCCCGAGTCGACCACGCTGGTGAGGAAGCTCGCGCGGACGAACTTGCACCGCCGGGAGACGACGCCATCCTCCTCGACCT
>JAMFST010000065.1 GCA_026225435.1 Labilithrix luteola | reverse complement strand
GGTCGGTCGACGATGGGAAGCAGGTGCTCCCCGCCATCAGTGCGATGGGCGCGCAGATCCGGCGCGCCATCGGCGACACGGCCGTCGATCCGGACGCGGAGCGGATGGAGCTCTCGCCGGAGCTGGAAGCGGACCAAGAGTTGTACCTCGGGCAGAGCATGGAAGCGGACGGGCGCGGGGCCGATGGGTTGAAGCACCTGGCGCGTGCCGTGGAGATCGATCCCCGCTACGCGCTGGCGCGGGACGGGTACGGAATGTCGCTCATCTCCAGCAACCAGGTGCCCAAGGCGATGGAGCAGCTGACCGCCGCTTGCGCGCTCAAGGAGGGGCTCGGCTGGCGTGAACAGGCGTGGATCGAGGCCGGCTATCACTACGTTGCCGGTGACGTGGAGAACGCTGTCGCGCCCCTGGAGACGCTCCTTGCCGGGACCTCGCGCCACAATCTGGCCGCCTCGATGCTGGCCAGCATCTACCAGCGGCGCGGCGAGTATCAGCGCGCGCTCGATCTGACGAAAGCTCGGGCCCAACGCAACCCCCACGACTTCATCTCTCGTTTCAACGAGATCTACTTCGGGGTCTTCTCGTCTCGCATCGAAGACACCGAAGAAGCCGCCGCCCAGGTCGAACGCGACTTTCCTCACCTCGCGCCCGAGACGCGAATGGCCATCGGCGTCGCCCACGCGCTCAGCGGCAAGATCGACGAGGCCCGTGACGAGCTGCAGCGACTCCAGGCGAGCTCGCCTTACTCGGGAGCGTGCGCGCTGGCGGACTTCGCTCTGTTCCGTGGCGACGCGCATGCAGCCTCCGAGCTCCTGACGAGCGTCCTGGCGACGCCTCCTCCCGCGGCTGCGCCCGAGGCGAAGGGGATCGCGCTGGCGGAGCTGGCGGACACGCGCGCCGCGTTGAAGGACGTGAAGGGGGCGCTGTCCGCCGCTCGTGCCGCGCTGGCCGCGCAACCCGACGAGGCGGTTCGCTTCCGCGCCGCGCGAATCCTGGCGCGCCTCCACGATCGCAAAGGCGCGCTCGCCGCCGCCGCTCTCCTCGACAAGTCCGGCGACGAGATCTCACGGATCAACGCCACCTTCATCCGGGCCCTCGCCGAGGGGGATCCGACGGTTGCCTGGCGCGACTTCGAGGCGGCTCGCGTGGAGCGTGACGTGGTCCGCGCGCACATCGGTCTGGCCCGTGCCGACGAGGCTCTCGGCCGCTTCGACGACGCCGTACGCGAGCTTCGTCTCGCCCTCGCCGACCGCGGTGCCGCGGCGATCGAGGAGCAGGACAACACGCCAACGTTGCGCGATCTGCCCCCGCTGCAACAGAGCCTCGACCGGCTCGTCACCGCGGCGACGCTCGGCCCTCCGCAATGATGGTCCCAGCCTGGCTCGCCGCTCTCTCGCCTCGTTCACGGCGCTGGCGCTCTTCGGGATGCTGCACGAGCGTGCCGCTTCGGTGACGCGCGGCTGAAGCAGGCCGTGGGGTCGCGCTACCATCGCGCGCGATGCCGCGATCGCTTCTCGGGATGTCCCTCCTCCTTCTCGCCACCGCCTGCGCTCCGGAAACGCCGCCGCTCGGGCCGCAGCCGCCTTCGCCAGTGCCGCTCGCGCCGCCGGTCGCCGCGGCTCCCCCCGCCGACGCGACGACCATTCCTCGGAGGCCGGTGCCCGGTGAGACCCAGGAGCAGCGCGCGGCGCGCCTCCACCGGCAGGCGATCATCGTCGATGGCCACAACGACATTCCTTCGGTGCTGCTGGGCAACGCCTCGGAAATCGCCGCGCCCGGGCCGTCGACGCACACCGATCTGGCGCGCCTGAAGAGCAGCGGCATCACCGGCGAGTTCTTCTCGATCTACGTGGACGCCGACCTCGCCACGAAGCCGACGGTCCTGGGCGGCGGCGCGCTCCGTCGCGCGCTCGATCTCATCGACGTCACGTACGCCCAGGTGGAGCGCCACCCCGACGATCTCCTCCTCGCCACGAGCGCAGCGGACATTCGCCGCGCGAAACACGAGGGAAAGGTCGCGGTGCTGATGGGCGTCGAAGGGGGCCACGCCATCGAGAACTCGCTCTATTCGCTGCGCGAGCTCTATCGCCTCGGCTGCCGCTACATGACACTCACGCACACGAACACGAACGAATGGGCCGACTCGTCGGGCTTCTCCGGACCGCCCGTGGTGCGCCACCACGGCCTCGCACCGTTCGGGGTGGAGGTGGTGCACGAGATGCAGCGCATCGGGATGCTCGTCGACATCTCGCACACCTCCGACGAGACCTTCTACGCCGCCATCAAGGTGGCGAAGGCCCCGATCATCGCCTCGCACTCCTCGGCCCGCGCTCTGGGCGACAACCGGCGCAACCTCACCGACGACATGCTGAGGGCGATCGGCCAGAACGGCGGGATCGTCATGGCGAACTTCTGGACGAAGTTTCTCTCCACCGAGTACTCGCACGAATTCGACGAGTGGCTGGCGAAGAACGGCAAGGCCTTTGCTGCCATCCGCGCGAAGTACAAGACGAACCCCACCGAGGCGCGCGCCGACATGGAGAAGCTGCGCGCCACCAGCAACCTGCCGACGGTGCCCCTCTCGGCCCTCATCGATCACATCGACCACATGGTGAAGGTGGCGGGCGTCGATCACGTCGGGCTCGGGTCCGACTTCGACGGCGTCGATTCGCTTCCCGAGGGGCTGGGCGGCATCCAGGATCTCCCGAAGATCACCCTGGAGCTCGTGAAGCGCGGCTACTCCGACGAGGACATCCTGAAGATCCTGGGCGGTAATTTCTTGCGCGTCTTCGAGGCAGCCGAGGCCTACGCGAAGTCCACGAACACGACGCTCTCCGGCGACGGCAGCCAGAAGCGGATCGACAAGTGACGGTGCGAACGCGCCGCGTGGATCACGGGCGCGACGTTTCACGTCGACGGCGGCGACAGCCCGTTCGTGGGGTGAAGCGCCGTAGGCCCTGACCACGTGCGACCGCGCGCCAACGTGTGCCGCCGGCTAGCGAGAGGGCGCTGCCCCGGTCTGCCCCGTGATACGCCAGCGCGATGCGAACGACCGCGCGCCTGGCTCCGCTCCCGCTCCTCCTGCTCGCCGCCTGCGGAGGTTCGACCGTCGATCCCGCAGCCACGCCCCCGCCGGCGTCGTCCGCTCCGGTTGCGAGCGCCGCGCCCTCACCGGCGAGCCCGTGGACCTACCCGGTCGCGCCCACCAGCGACGCGAGCGACACCTATTTTGGTAAAACGTACAAGGACCCCTTCCGCCCGCTCGAGGACCTGAAGGCGCCGCAGACGGTAGCGTGGTTCAAGGACGAGGCCACACTCACCAACCGCTTGCTCGACGCCATCCCCGGGCGCGACAAGCTCGCCGACGAGTGGCTCGCGCTCGACAAGCTGCGGCCCGCCAAGTACAGCGACTTCCGCTTCCAGGCCGGCAAGCTTTTCTACAAGAAGGTGCTCGGCGGCGAGAGCGTCGAGAAGGTCTACCTGCGCGACGGGTGGGGCGGAAAAGAGGAGCTCCTCTTCGACCCGGCGACGTACACCAGCGCGGTCGCGACGGAGGGGAAGGTCATGACCGTCCAGCGGATCGCGCCTTCCTGGAACGGGAAGTACCTCGCGATCGGCATCTCCTCGGGGGGCGCCGAGTACTCCGAGATCCGCGTCCTCGACATCGCCAAGAAGACGCTCCTGCCCGAGAGCATCTACCCGGCCTTCAGCGTGACCAGCTGGGCCCCGGACAGCCGCTCGTTCCTCTACGTGGCCACCAGCGAGAAGGACATCCGCAGCCCGAACATCAAGGTGAACGTGCACACGCGGCGGCACCAGCTGGCGGCCGACGTCGCCAGCGACACGGTCGTCTTCGGCAACCTGCACGACCCGGAGGTCGCGATGACCCCGAAGGAGTTCGCGGTCGCCTCCATCGACCAGTCCGACCCCCGCTGGATCATCGGCTCGCCGTCGACGGTGCAGAACGAGATGACGATCCTCGTCGCGCCGATCGCCGATCTCGGAAAGGCGAAGGCGAGCTGGCGGTCGCTGGCCAAGCCGGCCGACAACCTGGTGCGCGGCTTCGAGCTGTGCGGCGCCGAGTCCCTCTGCGCGGTGACCCACACGGACGCGCCGCGCTACAAGGTCGTGCGCACCAGCCTGCAGCACCCCGACTGGGCGCACGCCGAGACCGTCGTGCCGGAGGCGGCGGACTCGATCCAGTCGATGACGCGCAGCAAGAGCAAGCTGCTCCTCGTGTACTCGAACGGCATCGTCGGTCGCCTGGTCAGCTACGACATCGCGTCGAAGAGATCGGCCGAGGTTCCCCTCCCCACCTCGGGCGACGTCTGGGTCGATTGCCCCGACGCGAAGAGCAACCACTGCATCGTCAGCATCGCCGGCTGGATCAAGCCGGTGACCCGCTACGACTTCGACGGCGACAAGAAGGTCCTGAGCAAGAGCGTCCTCGACGCCGACGTCGTCTACCCCGGCTTCGACAAGCTGGTGGCGGAGGAGGTCGAGGTGAAGGGGCACGACGGGACGATGGTCCCGCTGTCGATCATCCACCTGCAGGACATGCCGATGGACGGCAGCAGCAGCTGCATCCTCGAGGGCTACGGCGCCTATGGCTTCAGCTATACCCCCTTCTTCACGGTGCGCACGTCCATCGCGCTCCACGGGGTCGTCGTCGCCTACGCCCATGTCCGG
>JAMFST010000664.1 GCA_026225435.1 Labilithrix luteola | reverse complement strand
CGCTCACCCGCGACGTCGTCGCCGCGTCGAGCACCAGGACGGGCACCCGCTCGAGCCCGGGAAGCGTCCGCACGAGCCGCGTCCGCGCGCCACCGTCTGGCTCGGCGAGCACCACGATCAGCGCCGCACCGCGGGGCGGCGGGTCGCTCGAGGAGCTCACGGTCGTCGTCAGCTGGTTGACCTCGAGGGTCATGCGCAGTTCCTGTGCCGACGGGTCCTCGAGCATCCACAGCACCACCTGGCCGGACAGAGGCGTGCTCGGAGTGATTCGCGGGAAGCGGCTGTCCACCAGGGCGCGCTCACCTCGCGAGAGGCCCATCATGGCCACCCGAGCGTTGGTGGCGCGATCGCGATCGGTCGCCTCGTCGGTGCGGTCGAGGGCGGCGACGAGCATCGTCCGCATCTCCGCGGCGGTGGGGCGCTGGGCCGGGTCTTTCGCCAGCGCGCGGTGCACGAGCGCCTCCAGCCCCTCGCTGAAGGGGATCTCCGAGCCGACGGAGGACATCCGCGGCGCCTCCATGAACATGTGCTGCGCCATGAGGAGCGCCGCTTCCTCGCCGGCGAACGGCCCCACGCCGGTCAGCGCCTCGAAGAGCATGACGCCGACGGCGTAGATGTCCGTCGCCGCGCCCACGTCGTGTCCCCGGCACTGCTCGGGAGACATGTACATCGGCGTCCCCTGGGCCGTCCCCGTCTCGGTGAGGCGCCGATCGGACCCAGCGTCGGCCACGTAGGCGAGTCCGAAGTCCAGCACCTTCACCCGCTCGACGTGATCGCCGGAGTCGAGCAGCATGACGTTCGCCGGCTTCATGTCGCGGTGAAAAATGCCGACCGAATGGGCCGCCTCGAGCACCTGGAGGATCTCGACGAAGATCGCGCCCACGCGGCGCGGGCTGAGCGGCCCTTTGCTGAAGAGCTCGCTCAGCGGCCCGCCGCGCACGAGCTCCATCACCATGTACAGCTCGCCGTCGTGCTCGCCGAAGTCGATCAACGAGACGATGCAGGGGTGGCGCAAGCGCGCCATGGCCACCGCCTCCCGGCGAAAGCGAGCGCGGAGCGCCGGCGACTCCGACCAGACCCCGCGAAGGAATTTGACGGCAACATCCTCGCCGAGGTCGAGGTGCCTCCCGCGGTACACGTTCCCGATCCCGCCGCTGCCGATGACCTCGTCGATCCGGTAGCGGCCGCCGAGGGTCAGTCCGATGTGGGGATCGACGACGGGCTGCGCGCAGAGCGGGCACTCCGCACCTGCTTCCATCGGCTGCGCACACCGGGGACACAGCGCGCCGTCCTTCAGAGCATTCTGCATGGTGTTCGAACTGCTCATGGGATCATACGGAGAGCTCCAGGATCTCGATGGCCGCGGCCTTGCCACGAAGCGCGCGCTCGCCGAGCGACGTGAAAGCAAATTGAGCGCCAGCTCCGCGGGCGACCTCGGACGTCACCAATGTCTGGCCGCCCCGAGCGAGGGTCTCGAGCCTCGCGGCGACGTTCACCGTGTCGCCGATGACGGTATATTCCATGCGAGTCTCGCTCCCGAGATTGCCGACGACGGCCTCTCCGGTGGAGACGCCAATTCCCAGCTGCACGTCGAAGCCCCAGCGAGCCTTCCACTCCGATGCGGCGGCCGCCATGAAGCGGTGCAGATCCTCGGCCGCAGCCATCGCGCAGGATTCTTGCTGCGCGGAGAGCTCGGTGGTGCCGAAGACCGCCATGATGGAATCGCCGATGAACTTGTCGACCATGCCGCCGTGGCGAAAGACGATCTCGGACGCGACGGTGAAGACCTCGTTGAGGAGCGCGACGACCTCGTCGGACGGTGAGCGTTCGGCGAACGGCGTGAAGGAAACGAGGTCGGCGAAGAGCACGGTCACCCGCTGGCGCGTGCCGCCGAGCGCGAGCTGGGCTTCTCCCCGAGCGATCTTCTGCGCGAGCTCCGTGGGGAGATAGCGCGAGAGGTTCGCTTCGACGGTGGCCCTGCGGGCGATCTCCTCGTCGCTCGCGAGGAGCGCGTCGGCCATGGTGGTCATGGCGTCGCCGAGCTCCTCGAGCTCGTCGCCCGTGTGAACCGTCGAGCGGGAAGCGAAGTCGCGTTGCGCATAGGCACGGGTCAAGCGCACCAGCGCGGCGAGGGGGCGGGTGGTCCGAGCGGCGATGAACGATCCGGTGACGATGGCGAGGAGGGCGAAGGCGCCGGCGACGATGAAGAAGGCGCGCCGTGCCGCCTCGAGATCGGCGTAGGCGGTGGTCTCCGGGCGGGTCGCGACGATCGCCCAGCGCCACGACGGCAAGCTACGCACGGTGGCAATGTACGCTTCGCCGGAGCTGTTGAAATTGATCGTCGCTTCAAAACGCTGGGAAAACTTCTTTTGGGTCATGCCCAGCCGGCCGGCGAGGTCCTGGCTCGCGAAGAACGAGCCGGCACCTTCCGCGCCTCCCGAGGCGACGGGGCGGAGCATGTCGTCGATCACCACCAAGCGGTCCTCGGAGCCGAAACGGGAACGGGAAATGTCCGCGATTTTCTGCGTCAAGGAATCGAACGCGAGATGACCGATGACCCACCCGCGCAGAGCCCCGTCGCGGCGCATGGCGCGCACCCCGAGGAGATCTCGGTCCCCTCCGGGTGTCGTATGCGTCCTCCAGGTGATGCGGTCGGGCGACAGCTCGCTTCGCGGCGGGAGCTCCGCCGGGTGCGGGGCCTCCACTCCGTCGTGCAGCAATGCGTCGATGAACGTCCCGTCGGGGTCGAAGATGTCGACCTCGTCGACGTCCGGCGCTCGCGTCATCGCTTCGCGTGCGAGCGCGAGGCGGACCTCGTCCTCGGCGATGCGCGCGTCCGTGAGCAGGTCGGCGATGCGCTCGCAGCCCCGGTCGGCCTCGGTGAATCGCTCGTCGATGGCGTAGCTCGCTTCGTCGACGGCGGCGACCTCCAGTTCCCGCTCCGCGCGCAAGAGGCTGGCGCGCTGGAACCGCACCGTCACCACCGACAGGAGGAGCAGCGGCACCGCACCGACGACGAGAAGCGCCAGCGCCAGGCGAATCCGGAATGACCTCAGCTTGGACAGCTTCGATCTCATGGTCATTTTGCCCGCTGACCTAGCAAGGGAGGTGCCGCGCTCCCTTCGTCAATCGCGGAACGAGCGGGGCAATCGCAGATCGTACCGGGTGATCAGCCGATGCATCGTCATCCGGTCGACCCCGCCTTTGCGAGCGGCGCGCGACACGTTGCCATCGGCCCAGCGCAGGACCGCCGCTGCGTAGGCGCGCTCGAAGGCGGCGACGACGCGCTCTTTCGCCGTCGAGAAGGTGACCTCGATGTCCACCGGCGGGCGGCCCGAGCTGGCGTCACCGGTGGAAGGATCCGCGTGAGTGCTGTCGACGCTCTCCGGCCCCTCGGGTGAAGCCGATCGGGTGGCGACGAGGGGGGTGAGCGGCTGCGGCGTCTGCATGACGACGGCACGTTCAAGGTAGTTACGCAGCTCGCGTACGTTGCCCGGCCAGTCGTATCGCTCCATGTCCTCGATCACGGACACAGGAAACAGCTGCGCGTAGCGGCTCATGCCGAGCGACTCGAGGAGCGCCGGGACCAGCACGGCAAAGTCGCCCGAGCGCTCCCGCAGCGGCGGGGCGCGCAGAACGATCACCGAGAGACGAAAGTACAAATCTTCGCGAAAGCGCCCAGCGTTCATCTCGTTTTCGAGACGGCGATTGGTGGCCGCAAGCACGCGCACGTTGACGGCGCGGCGGGACGTCTCGCCGAGCCGGGTGATCTCACCGGCTTCGAGCACACGAAGGAGCTTCGGTTGCATCTCCAGCGGCAGCTCCCCGATCTCGTCGAGGAAGACCGTGCCGCCGCTGGCCGCCTCGAAGATCCCCGCCCGATCACGGTCCGCCCCGGTGAAGGCTCCGCGCGCGTGCCCGAAGAGCGTACCCTCGAGGAGGTTGGGCGCCATCGCGCTGCAGTCGAGGACGACGAAGGGCTTCTCTGCGCGTGGGCCGCGCTTGACGATCTCGGTCGCGATGAGCTCCTTGCCCGTGCCGCTCTCGCCCTCGATGAGGACGTTGGATTCGGACTGCGCGACCCGCTCGAGGATGGCGAACAGGCGGCGCATCACGTTCGACGTTCCGTACAGCGAGCCGAAATTGGGCACGTCGAGGATGGGGATCTTCTTGGTCGCGATGAGCTCGTGCACCCGCAAGATGGAGTCGCCGATCTCGAGGACGCTCTCCGGCATGGCCAGATCGGCGTCCCGCACCACCATGCCACCCACGCGAGTGCCGTTCAGCGAGCCGGTGTCGTTCAGCCGCCAGGTGCCCCGGTCGTGGGTGAGACGACAGTGGAAGCGCGACACCATCGGATCGTCGAGCACCACCTCGTTGGTGGGATGCGAGCCGATGCGAACGAGGTCGCCGTCGAGGACCATCGTGCGCGAGCTCGCGCGCTTGCCGTCCTGCTGGATCACGACCTCGATACGGGGGGCGACGATCGATCGCTCGACCTTCTTCGGGAGCGTCGCGCCGGGCGTTTGACCGTCATCCGTAGCCATGGGACGCGCGAGCTTACGCTGTTCCACCTCCCCGGCAACCGCCTGGCTGGGATGCCGGAAGCCACTCCCGCGCCGCGATTTTGTCGATCGCTGTGCCGGAACATCAGCTGTCGCATGGATGCCGCGCCCGGCGGCATCAGGAGCGATCGACGCCAGACGAACGCCCCTCTGGCGAAGGCGCTCGCTCGTCACGAGCTGCACGTGAAGTGCTCCCCCCGATGCCTCTGGGGGGTCGCCAGGTTTTGGCTATTCTGGCCCGGGGTCGTTCAAAAACCTCGGTAAAACAGTGGAGCCGACGGGGATCGAACCCGTGACCTCATGCATGCCATGCATGCGCTCTCCCAGCTGAGCTACGGCCCCATTACTGCTACTTCGGTACAGCGGTGTTGCGACGACGGCCACGCTGTCTACAGCGGATCGGCCCACCTTGTCTCCAGTTTATTTCGATCTCGCTTCACGTAGCGCCATTCACGCGGCCGCAGCGGAGCGGCGCGGGAGGGTGACGGTGAAGGTGGTGCCGCCGCCTTCGCGGATCTCGGCGCGCACGTGGCCGCCGGAAGCCTCGATGATCTGCTTGGCGATGAAGAGGCCGAGGCCGAAGCCGCCGTAGTTGCGGGCGGAGGCGGCGCGCTCGAAGCGCTCGAAGATGCGCTCCTGGTCCTTGGCGGGGATGCCGATTCCTCGGTCGGAGACGGTGAGCACGGCGCTGTCGTCGTGGGCGGTGAGGGCGATGTCAACCGGCTTGCCCGCGCCGTACTTGGCGGCGTTGGAGAGCAGGTTGGCCACCACCTGGGACAGGCGGAGGCGGTCCCAGCTGCCCATGACCGGGCCGCTCGACGTCAGGTGCAGCTCGCAGCCGGCGCGCGACAGCTCGCTCTGGTGCGCCTCGGTGACCTCGCGCAGCAGATCGGCCAGGTCGATCGACTCCTCGCGCAGGTGCATCTTGCCGCTGGTGATGCGCGAGACGTCGAGCAGCTCGCCGACCAGCTTGGAGATGCGATCGACCTGCTTCACCGACAAGACCAGCTTGCCGCGCAGGCGCTCCTCGACCACGCCGCGAAGGGCGCTCTCGAGCTGGAGGCGCAGCGGGGTGAGCGGGGTGTTCAGCTCGTGGCTGGCGATGGAGAGGAACTCGTCGCGGTAGCGGACGGCGGCGCGCGCTTCCTGGAAGAGGGTGGCGTTCTCGGCGGCCACGGCGGCGCGGGAGGCGATCTGCTCGAACATGTGCAGGTCGTCGGCGTCGTAGATGCTGTCGGGGTTGGTGATGCCCACCACCAGCGCGGCCAGGCGCTTCCCCCGAGAACTCAGAGGGACGACGATCGCCGAGGTGAGCCCGGTGGGCGCGCTCGGTGCCGCTGCGGCGGCCTTGCTGACGCCGAGGTTGGAGGACTGCCGCTCGGCCGGGTGCAGCTCGGACGGGCCACCGTCCAGGATCCGCTCGAGCGCGGCGCGCGCGTCGATGTCGCCGCTGCTCGCCTGGCTGGTCGTCTCGACGAGGGTGCCGCCCTCGGCCACGCGGAAGATCAGCGGAGGCTCGCCGGGCGCCTGCAGGGCGCACCAGTCGGCCAGGTTGGGCACCAGCCAGCGGCCGAGGGCGTGGAAGGTGGCGTCGCGATCGAGCTGCGCGTTCACCACCTCGGCCACCTCGGCGAGGCGGGAGACGCGCTCGCGCGTGCGGTGCTCGGCGTCGAAGAGCCGCGAGCGATCGACCGCCTGCGCGGCCTGGCGCGACACCACGGTGAGCAGCTGCCGGAACTCGCTGCCGAAGGCGCGGCTGGTGCGGTAGGCGAGCAGCAGGATGCCGTGCAGCTGCCCCCCCGGCGCATCCAGGGGCAGGACGACGAAGGCGTTGGGGTCGAAGCCGTAAGGGGAGCTCGGCTCGCGCCCGAACAGCTCGTGGTAGCGCTGCCGGTCCTCGATCCACATCGGCTCGCGCGAGGCCACGAGCTGGCGCACCGGGTCATCGTCCGCCGCGGCCACGCTCATGTGTGCCGCGGGCGGGGTGAAGCTCGGCTCGGCACCGGCGTGGGCCAGCACCACCAGCCGCTGGGCGCGCGCCTCGTACGCGTAGAAGGTGCACAGCTCGGCGCCCCCCATGGTCAGCATGCGCTGCACCAGCGCCTCGGCCACCTGCACCGGGGTCGCCGCCTCGGAGAGCGCAGCGGTCAGCCCCTGGAGCAGATCGAGGCGGACGAGGATGCGTTCGAGCTCTTCGCGGCTCTGTTTCTCGGCGTCGTAGAGGGTGGCTCGCTCGCGCGCGAGGTTCTGCGCGCCGACGAGCAGCTCCCGGGTGCGGCCGCGCGCCCGCTGCGTGCTTTCCACCAGCATGCTGAAGGTGAGGCTCACGCCGGTGAACACGAGCAGGCCCACGCCCCCCTGGCTGTTCAGGGTGTCGAGGGTGTGGTTGGGCAGCATGAAGAACTCGACGCCGATGAACAGGGCGAGCGCCGTCGCCACGAGGCCGCCGCCGAGGCCTCCCACCCACGCGGCCGCCAGGACCGAGGGGTAGAACATGAGGAACGCCGAGCTCTTGTTGAGGACGTTGCTCAGCGCCAGGCGGGCGAGCAGCGAGATCGCGGTGAACAGCACCGCGGCGCCGTATCGCACGAGAGGAGACCGTCCTCGTTCGGCGGCGGACGGACGCTGCGACGTGACCACACGGGATCCGCTACCGGTCGCCGCCGGGAACGTCAATAACCGCTCGTCGTCGCTCGGACTTGTTGCGCCTGTTGCGCGCTGCGCCGCTGCTCCCGTACCGTCACTTCTGCATGGATCCTGCGCTGCGCGACGCGTTCAACCGGGCCTACACCCCTGAGCTGTTCGAGCGTTACCGGAAGAGGCTGGAGGGGAATGTGGGCCCCGTCCCCTTCCGGCTGGCAGAGACGCCGGTGTTCCTCCCCAAGGCGACCGGGGAGCGCCTCGCCGAGCACGCGCGCGGCATCGTTGCCGAGCTGTCGACGCCGCGTTGCCTCGAGGCGATGCGCCCCGCCGTCCCGGCGCACTACGACGTGCCGCGGATGGACGCGCTTCCGAGCTGCGTGCAGGTCGACTTCGCGCTGGTGCGCAACGAGAAGGGGGAGCTCGATGGAAAGATCGTCGAGCTGCAGGCCTTCCCGTCGCTCTACGCCTTCCAGGTGGTGCAGACGCGCGCGTGGAACGAGGTGCTCGAGCCGGTCCTCGGCAAGCGCGTCGACCCGTACCTCGGTGTCGACGAGGCGCAGTATCTCGCCTGGCTGAAGAAGACGGTGGTGGGTGACGCCGATCCCGAGCAGGTGATCCTCCTCGACATCGACCCGGCCGGCCAGAAGACGGTCCCCGACTTTCACGCCACCAAGCAGCTGCTCGACGTCGACGCGGTGAGCATCACCGACTTGAAGAGGGAGGGGCGCTCGCTCTTCCGCCTGAAGGACGGCCGCCGCATCCCGGTGAAGCGCATCTTCAACCGCGTCGTCTTCGACGAGCTGGACATCAAGAAGCCGGAGCTCGCCTTCAAGTACACCGACGATCTCGACGTCCACTGGGTGCCGCACCCGAACTGGTACTGGATCTGGTCGAAGCAGTCGCTCCCGCACCTGGCGCACGCGTCGGTCCCCAAGTCGCGCCGCCTCTCCGAGCTCGCCGCTGGCGACGGCTGGCCGAAGGATCTCTCGCGCTATGTCCTCAAGCCGCTCTACTCGTACGCCGGCACCGGCGTGAAGATCGACGTCAGCGCCGCCGACGTCGACGCCATCCCGGTGGCGGATCGCGACGGCTGGCTGCTGCAGGAGAAGATCGACTACGCCCGCGATCTCGTCGCCCCGGATGGCTCCCGCGTCGCCGTGGAGATTCGCGTCATGTGCCTGCGCGCCGAGGACGAGGCGATGCCGGTCCCGGCGGTGAACCTCGCCCGCTTCTCCCGCGGCAAGATGCACGGCGTCGACCACAACAAGGACATGGCGTGGACCGGTTCCAGCCTCGGGTTGATCAACGACGAGTGACGCGGGGACACCGAGACTAGGACGACGGCGACGGCGCCACGGCCTTGCACACGTCCGGCGCCGGGTCTCCGTCCTTGCCGAGCATCACGGCGGCCGGCTGGTACTGCGAGCCGAGCTCGAGGTACATGGTGCCGTCGTTCACGTAGACGCAGCCGGTCATGTCGTCTTGCCAGTCCCCCTTGCCCCACCGGGAGTCGAGGGCGAAGGTGAGGAAGGCGTTCCCCTTGGCGTCGGTCGCCGGTGACGTCGAGGTGATGCGGGCGCGCCGGTTGCTCGGCGGCGACGAGCGCGAGAACTTCGGCGTCGCCCGGTCCTGGGCGATGAGCGGCCTCACCAGGGCGGTGTCGACGTGGTGCTGCATGCGCTGGACGACGGACGGTTCATCGGCCGAGGCGGCCCCCGTCACGAGCGACAGCGTGAGAGCGGAGAGCAAGAAGGAGCGAGAGAAGTTCACGACGGATCCTTTCGAAGGGGAGGCGGGAGCGTGAGAGCGAGAGGACCTCGACGACCGCCGCGCTCCCGATCACCGGGACCCAGAGGGCGACGACGTAGACGAGCTCCGGGGCGAGGTCGGTGAAGGCAGCAGCGGCCATGAGCAGGGCGCGCGAGGTCACGGCCACGCTCATCTGCGCGAACACGTGCCGCATGGCGTGACGGTGGCTGACGAAGTCGCGGCGGCGAGCCGCCATGACTCCGCGGACGGTCCCCCACGCGACGATGGCTCCGGAGAGGAGGAACCCGGCGGTGACCACCGGCCCGCCGCTGGCCGAGAACGCCAGCACCGCGCCGGTGGGAACGAGCGCCAGCAGGAGAGTCATTCCCGCGATCCGACCGAGCCACCGATGAACCTTCGGCCGCCGCTGGAGGAAGCGGGTCATCAGCACGATGCACAGCGGCAGCGACACCAGCGCCGCCGCGACATGCACGCGGAGCGACACCAGGTACAGCGACGGAAAACGCAGCGGCAGCCGCTCCCGCATGAACCCCGGGATGGTCCCGAAGTGGAAGTACGTCACGCTCGCCAGGAGGATGAACACCCACCCGGCCGCCATGAAGAGGAGGAACGACCGACGAGGCACCTGGGAGATGAAGCGCGGCACGGGCACGGGCTCATGGACGCCTGGGAAGGACAAAGGTTCGCCGCGCCGGTCGATTTATTTTCCGGTCGAGCAGAATGTCCATTCGCACATGGCGAGGCTCGGACCCGGCAGGGGAGGGG